>CALCWC010000070.1 GCA_937905985.1 uncultured Verrucomicrobiales bacterium
GCCTCGGCGTAGCCCGCAGGGCGTAGACGGGTATCGGCACATAACCCCGCCTTGCCTGCCACGGCGTTTTATCTCGGCGTAGCTTCAGCGAAGACGGAAGCGCAACGCGCGAAGACGGGTGCGGGGTGGATACGGTGTGGGCGTGCGCAACCCACCACATCCATTAATACCCCCCAACCACGCCCGATACGCTTGCCTCGGCGTAGCCCGCAGAGCGTAGACGGGTCTCAGCACGCAACCCCGCCCCCGGCGGGGTGGATACGGTGTGCTCAAAAATAATTTAGAAACCTGAATTAATTAAAAAAATTAAATAAAACAACATTTGTGTTGACTTTTGGTAAAAAATCTATATTTTCGCTCCTCACACTTTACCTACGCAACATGAGATTACGCCTGTCTAAACGATTTTACGCGGCTCTGATGGCGGCTATCGCATCCGTCACCTTCACTTTCTCCGTGCAGCAGGCCGCTGCTGCGGAGCAGGTGGACGCCTCTGCTTCCTCCGAGACCGAAACGGCCATGGCCGTGGAGGCCAGCGGCGACAAGGAGGCCAGCGAGGCTCAGGAATTCGAGGGGGTTCTTGCGGAAGAGGAGAACCGCGAGCCCGATTCCGCTCCCGCCGTTTCCGTCGGCTTCAACGGCATCATTGGCAGTAGCGATGCCTTCGATTTCCTGGGCGGCAGCGAGAACGTCGGTAATCTTGACAGCGCTTCACAGCAGCAGGCCGGGGCACAGTCCGCCGCCTCCTCCGCTTCTCTTCCCTCCAATGAGCTGGGTTTCACCGCGAACGCCTGCGCCGACAGCATCGCCGAAGCTTTGGTGGACGTCGCGGCTCCCTCCGTGCCCGCCGCAATCGCTTCCGAGCTTAAGCTGACCACGCCCGCCAAGTCTACCTCCTCCGGGAGCTCTTCCTCGTCCAGCGACGATTATTCCTCCGTCGCCGACGCCTCGACTGTCAGTGGCAGCGCGTGGAACGCCTCATACGGCTCCCATATCTCTGCCCCCGCTTTCCGCTCCCTCTCTTCCAAGGCTCCCAGCAATTTCGCGGCTGCCAATGGAACGGGCTCTTCCCTCGTCATTGCCTCTCCCGTCGGCGACTCCGTTCCCCTGCTCGGCGCAGATGAACAGACCTGGATTTTCAGATTCGACAACGGCGTGGAGACAACGCCTTTCTACAAGCAGGATTCCTACGATTTGAGGGTTGCTGAGGGACATACAGAAGGCGTCATCACCTTCAATCCGGAGTACTCGACCACCCTGCCGGTTCAAGGCGCATTCGTGATGACAGGTGAGAAGTTCATTATTGACACCAATGGCGTGAGTGTTGTCTTTGACCAGCCGATGGGAAACTACGGCACCGCGTTCACCGTCCGAGACAGCAGTGACGACAAGAAAGGCAAGATTATTGCTAATGGTGCCGCCGCCTTCAAGTCCCTGTATGTGGAGTCCGGTGCGATGGAGATTAACTCGCAGATTGGCGTGCTCGAACAGTTGCGCGTTGGTGGCGAATATGCAATTATCACGCTGAATGAGAACGGCAGGCTTCTCCTTACGCAGCAGGTTGAATGCGGAGGCGGCACCATCAACTTGTATGGTACCGTAGATGCTTCCAACCTGCCCCCGGCGGTGGCAGCGGTAATCGGCATTACGTTTGTTGGTTTGGATGGCAAAGACAGTACTAGCGGTTTCTTAGGCTTTGAAAAAGGTCAAGGTATAGACTCTGTTACATGGAACTTGGGGAAGGCGGGCTCAACAGCCAAAGAAATCAACGTTGGTGGTAATGCCAAGGTTCTCGTGGGTACGAGCGATTTTAAAATCCTCTCAACTGAGGACAACCCCATGCCCCACGTGACCTTGGAGGACACGGACATGCGTCTCTGGTTCCAGAATGGCGGAAAGCTGGAGTCCATTATTAATGTGGTGCAAAAAGCCAGTGACGAAGCCCATGTATTAGCGAGTTTCCTCGTCACCGGTGGAGAAGTTAATCCGGTAGACGGGAAGAGGGGAACACTCACAGAAATTCACGTTGACGATCAGTTGTTCGTAGAGAATGTTATCTATGTTGCGCGCGGCGCAGGGGCATATATTCAACTGATCGGCAAGGATTCGGGGGAATGGTGGGCACCTTATAGCACGCAGGGCAGTGTTGGCCAGTTAAAATGTTTGGATGGATCCTACACGCAAATAACAAGCTTCTACCACCAGGATAATCCTGTTACGGATGCAGCCATCATTGGTCAAAATGTCGTTATCAAGGCACTTCGCTCTGAAGACCCCTATCTAGCTGTGTATGATACTATGTGGTGTGAGAATCCCACCTTCGCTCCTGCCAATATGATAGTCGAGTCAACATCTTCCGGCACAATTTACGCGGATATCAAGCCTTATTTCGGCTATTTCGATGGCGTGGATTATTGGGAATCTGATCCGTCTCAAAGTAAGTATTATCGATTGGGAACATACGATATCAAGGGAGAACTCACGCTTGCTGATGGTTTTGTTATGGATTTTTCCATAGGTGAGGGTGCAGCCACGTGGACATACACGACAAGCGAAGGCGTGCAAAATGAGTTGTATACACACCTGTTTGTTTCAAATGAAGGTGGCGTGATAAAACTCGGAAATGGGTCAAAATTCCTCGCATCGACGATTGATAATGCCACTGCTCGTTTGACTGGAGATCTGACTAATCTTGATACTTCGCGCAATACTCAAACACCTGAAAATCGCAACACAGTCAACGGTACCCTTACGATTTCTTCGGAAGGCCAGGCCACCTTAACGTACACTGGCGATGATACCTCAGAGGAAGGGGTCGATATACGCAGCAACTACACGACGCGAAACCAGAAATTTAAAATTACAAACGCAACCCTTACCGTTTCTGATTACGCTCCCGTATATAATGAAGAATATCCTCTGTATGTAAGAGCCTATTCCGACACCACCGTGAGCAACGAGCTGAGCGGCAGCAGCGTGATTAACGACAAGGCCGAATCACACGATTCTCTCACCCTGGACAACAAAAATGCTGGGGATGTGGATTTGGATCTGGTATACGCCAAAGAAGGTGACATTATCATCACGAACAAGGATGAAGTGACTGCGGATACGGTTCGGATTGCAGCTGAGCGCATGGTAGCTGCAGTCAAGGCGGATTCATTCACGCAGCAAGCAACAAACGCCACGCTGACGGTGGGGAACCTGCTTCAGGCCGAGGGTGGACCCACCGAGGATAAGGCTGGTACTGCATCCAAGGTGAAAGCCGATGTCGTTCTCCTTGAAGGTGCCACCCTCGACGTCTCCAACGCTCTCGGTAAGGGCGGTTTGGATCTCACCGGCGGCGAGCTCACCATCAGCACGGGTGCCACGCTCTCCTCGAACGACATTGCCAGAATCTACAATATGGAAATTGGCGAGATGTACGACCTGGCCTTCAACGTGGCCAAGTTCAATGGCACAACAGAAAACAGCGGCTTCAATGACGATGGCTCAATGTTCGGACATCCCACTGACGCCAGCGTGTTGTTCGGCGACGGCCAGTTCTGGAAGGGTGAGTACTATGTGTGCTACTCCGGCAGCGACAACGGCGGCAACGGCAGCAACGTGGGTACGGTGTATTTGTACAAGGCCACGCCTGAACCCACCACGGGCACGCTGAGCCTGCTGGCGCTGGCCGCGCTTGCGGCGCGCAGACGCCGCAAAGGCTAATTTACAATTGACAATTTTGTAAGTTAGTCGGCTTTGCCGAAAAGGTTATCAAGGCGCATCTGGAGTTTCTCCAGATGCGCCTTTGTTATCGGGCGTGGTTCCGCCGCCGCCCTGCGGGCTTCGGCGTGACAAGGGTAAGGGATGTGGTGGGTTGCGCACGCCGACCGTGTATCCACCCCGCCGTGGGCGGGGTTGCGTGCCAAAACGTATCGGGCGTGGTTGCCCCCACGGCTTACGCCGTGGGCTGGAAAATGTGGTCGCCGCAAGGCGGCTCAAGTGAGCGCGCCTAGCGGCGCGGGGAGGGGGGATGGTGGGGGTAACAAATGTGGTGGGATGCGCACGCCCACACCGTATCCACCCCGCCCCCGGCGGGGTGGATACACGGTCGGCCCGTTTGAAAAAAGGGAAATTTCCTGTGAAAAAGGTTGACAACGCGTTCATGCGGGTGTATCCTGCGCGTCCCCGCTGATGCTGCCATACCAACAACGGAAGGCTGGGGGCCAAAGCGCAGCACCTTCCACAACCCCGCGCCTCCTGATACAAGGGGCGCACAACAAAGCAAATACAATGATCGACGAACTCATCACCAAGATGGTGGAAGCCGGCGTGCACTTCGGGCACCAGACCCGCAAGTGGCACCCCAACATGAAGAAGTACATTCTCACCCAGAAGAATGGCATTCACATTGTGAATCTGGAGGAAACCGAGAAGTGCCTGGACAAGGCATGCGCCTTCCTCTCCGATCTGGCCGCCAAGAACAAGAAGATCCTCTTCGTTGGCTGCAAGCGCCAGGCCCAGGCTGCCGTTAAGGACGCCGCAGAGGCTACCGGCCAGTACTACGTCAACTTCCGTTGGCTCGGCGGTATGCTCACCAACATGGCCACCATCAAGAAGAGCATCGCGCGTCTCGACTACCTCGAGAACCTCGACAAGCAGCCCGAGTACAAGTCCATGTCCAAGAAGGAGCTGGCTGCCCTTTCCCGCGAGCGCGAGAAGCTGCTGCGCAACCTGCAGGGCATCCGCAACATGGGCGGCGCTCCCGACGTGGTGGTGGCCATTGGTGCCGACCACGAGGACATCGCCATCCGCGAGGCCCACAAGCTGGGCATTCCGGTGATTGTGCTGACGGACACGAACGCCGACCCGGAATCCGTGGACTTCCCGATTCCCGGCAACGACGACGCGGTTCGCTCCGTGCGCCTGATCCTTTCCGTGCTGGTGGAGGCCATCAACAAGGCCAAGCCCGCTGAAGTCAAAGCCTAAATCACACATACAACCATGGCTGATATTACACCCGCAATGGTCAAGGAGCTGCGCGTCATGACCGACGCCGGCATGATGGACTGCAAGAACGCCCTCGTGGAGTGCGGCGGCAACATGGACGAAGCCGTCAAGTACCTCCGTGAGAAGGGCATTGCCAAGGCCGCCAAGAAGGCTGACCGCGAGGCCAAGGAAGGTATCGTGGCCACCATCGTGGAGGGCAAGGACGGCATCATCTACGAAATCAACTGCGAGACCGACTTCTGCGCCAAGGGCGACAAGTTCAAGAACCTCGTCGCGGAAATCGGCGCCGCCCTCAAGGCGTCCGATGTGACGACGGTTGAGGCCGCCCAGCAGGTTGCCATCAACGGCACCACGGTGGAGAAGTACCTGGCGGAGCAGTGCGCCGCCATCGGCGAGAACATGAAGTTCCGCAAGTTCGCCCGCTACACCATGAGCGGCGAGGGCACCCTGGCCTCCTACATCCACATGGGCGGCAAGGTGGGCGTGCTCCTGCAGGTTTCCTGCGGCAACGCCGCCACCGCCAGCAACGAGGAGTTCCTCACCATGTGCAAGGACCTCACGCTGCACATTGCCGCCTGCGCTCCCAAGAGCGTGGACTCCAGCTCGCTGGATCCGGCGTTCGTGGCGGAGGAGCAGGAGATTGCCAAGGCCCAGCTGCTGGCGGAAGGCAAGCCCGAGGCCCTGCTGGAGAAGATTCTTCCCGGCAAGCTCAAGGCCCTCTACAAGCAGAGCTGCCTGCTGAGCCAGGAGTTCGTGAAGGATCCCTCCGTCTCCGTGGAGAAGCTTGTGGCCGACACCGGCAAGAAGCTCGGCGACACCGTCACCGTGGTTTCCTTCCAGCGCTTCCAGCTTGGCGCCTAAGCCCGAGCAAGCATCATCCCTTCAACCGCACCGCCCACAAAGCGGTGCGGTTTTTTTGTCACGCAACTTGCGCCTTTTTCTTCTACATGATAGAATATGGCAGTTGCAGGGATGGCAACATACGCATATGAAGCTTCACCTTCCGCATCTTCTCCGTCGTGCCGTGGTTCGGGCCTTGTTTGCAGCGGCTACCGTGGTGACCACGCTGGCAAGCACGACATATGCCGATATGATAACCCCCGACGGCCGCACCGCCACGCAGGTGATACAGAGCGGCAACGTGTATGACGTGTACA
>CALCWC010000071.1 GCA_937905985.1 uncultured Verrucomicrobiales bacterium
CCCCAGATTTCCGATTTGCCATAGCCCCACCCCGCAACCATGCGGGTTAACGCGCTTTGCCATATCTCATAACGGGGTGTAGACAGTTTCGGAAGTTGCTTGTTTTCAGAGTTTTATAAAACGCGTTAACATTGGGTCGTAGAGAGATTCCGGTCAATACATCTGGCTGAAGTAGGAATACCTTTCTTTATCCAAATCAGCCCAATTGGGGGCAACAACTTCTTTGTACGTCCAGTCAAACGTCGGAGTGAATGAGCATTCTATTCTCGGTCAAGCGAAGCGATTACGTAATTGAACGGTAAAATTAGTATGACAATCTATTTAGATACATCTGATATATAGAAACGAATGAAACATTACCTCCTTCACCTTCCTTCAATGTTGAAAAATTTACTGAAGGAAATCTGCATTCAGAATGGTGCGAATTAGGTGTCTCTAGCGATATATGTCGATTACCTCCATATAAAAGAGCATATGACGTATCGAGGTATCCATCGCTAAAACCTGTAATACTAAACTCTGTTTCTTTTCCGTTTAAACATACAGCACAACACGCAAACTGCTTATCGTAGCACAATAATTCCAGTGATATAATTTCAGGAACTACACAAAACTTATACCATTTTAGTCTACCAACTGTTAACACAGTTGAAACACCATGGATAACAATCAGCGCAATGTATATTGCTATAATAAGGCTAGTCGCTAATATTTTTTTGTTTATCTCTTTTTTCACCATGTGTACATATTTCTACGGTCTCCATATTTTAGACATGCAAAAAACAATTTCGTTCAATTTTTTTTGTTTTTCGGGACTTCTAAAAAGTCTCCAAGACAAGAGGGTATGGGAAGTTTAGAATTTCCATGCCCTCTTTTCGCTGGTATAATGCAGAAAAGCACATCACATGCCCCCGAAATTAGAATTACCTTCCTTGCCAATATATCACCTCGTCTTTCTTCATGTTTTCTTTATTGTATATCATATGATTGTATGTTTTATGTTAATTTTTTTGTTGCTCTGGGTGGCTGGAGGTGATTTGCCCGTTCTCCGTCACGACCTTGGTGGCTCGGCGGCCCATGTAGTCGTAGGTACAGGCTACGGTGAGGCTGGCACCCACCTTGCTGAACAGCACGGGGCGGTTTGCCACGCCGGAGCTGCTTGCAGCGGTTTGCCACGCCAGAGCTGCTTGCAGCGGCGGCGCGACGGCGCGGTCATAATCCCATCCGTTGAGTCCGGTGCCGTCCACCACGTCGCTGATGAGTTGACTCGCAGGCACCCCATTGCCTGCTCGCCCCCGCGGGGCAAACGCGCTTCGCAGTTTGCTTCGGGCACACCCCATTGTGCCCTCACCCTGCTTCGCAGGGCTGTGGCTGCACCACAGGCTAACCCGCCTTACACCGTCGGCGGTCTTGTCCAATCCCCCTACAAGCCTTCGGGGGCTTTCGCTCCTGTCGTTGTAGGTGAATACATCATTGCGGGTGGCACCCTGCCGCGCGAGCGTGCGGGAAGTCGGTCGCCCCAGCGTGTCGTACTGGTAGGAGCGGCGGGCCACCAGGGTGTTGCCGCGCTTGTAGTCCATCTGGGTGAGGAGGTCGCGGTGCTGCTCGTATGTCTGGGTAAGCGTCATGCCGTTGGGCTTGGTGAGCGTCTGCAGCAGGTGCGTGCCTTGCAGATACCCATACGTGAACTGCTTTTCCTGTCCTCCGTGGATGAAGCCCGCGCCGCTGATGCGGCCATCTGTGCCGTAGGCGGTGGTGACGGTCTGTTGGGTGGCGTCACCCTTGGTGTGGGTGTAGCCCGTGGAGCGACCGAAGCTGTCGCGCCTCGTCTCTATACAATTTGTCATGCCCTTAGCGCATGCTACGTACAACTCATCTACAAAAGAGCTTTTTCTATTACACATAAGGCGGCAGCGGCATTTTTATCCTTTTGTTCTCTTCATTTGCTTTTTTACACTCCTCCCTCCACGCTTTCTGCTTCGTGTAATGCTGCCTTCTTTCTGTTTCTGAATGATAATACATCCCTATATCGTCTTCTGGATGCAAGTTGCTTCTCCTGACATCTTTCATGCTTTCCAAGATGTCGTACAATTCGCACATTGTATTGAACATGGCATCGTGCACCTCCTTGTCAGTCATGTACCAGATGGCCACGGAAGAGCCTCTTAAAACTGACAACTCCATCATCGGTGCAGCTTCCTCTGCGTAGTAATTCGCCAAGTCATCATCTTCGATAATGGGATGATGGCCCGTGTATTCACCCCGGGCAATCACCTGGTGTATGAGTTCCATCATCCGCTCTCGTTTACCCTGCGGCATGTCTTCATAGGCGAGATAATAATCCTCACTCTTCTTCTGATCGTAATAACGGGCAACAAGGCGTCCATAAGCGTCACGCCATACCGTTTTAAACTGACCATCGCCCTTCCTTATATGGAAGGCGTAACCATCGAGTTTTATCAACCGGAGGTCAATGGGCTTCCAGTTGGAACAGGAAACCCACAGAAGGGACAGTATGATGCATGCCAGATAGTTTTTGATTTTCATGTGCTAAATAATGTACTTTACTTTTCGATTATATATTTGCAACCGTTTTTAGATTCGCATGACGACAAATGTTTCGCGTTTAAATTGTCCTTCCATTTGTTGAAATAGAAGGGTCTCAAGTTTTTGCCTACTCCCATCAAATCCGTCCTTCCATTAACCTCATTTCCTGCGATGTCTTTGCCTTCGTATAAATATTCTTTTAGCGAATAGGCTACTTCTATATTTTTTCTGGATGGCTCAACCCTAGTATGTGTCCAACTTCATGATTGACGACTTGTGCAAATCAATCACCACCATCTGCTATAAAACTTTAAATAAAAGATGATCATTAATTTTAATCAACCAACCAGGATTATCGCATGATTCTATTGTAAAACCATAAGAGTGCTCCCAGATTCCATCACAATTCTCTTTGTAGTATTGTTCTATGGCGCACAACATAATGATAAACTGCTAATTTGAGGAGTTTTGTATAATGATTTTTACTTTGTCCACCTTGGCCTTGTAGTTGCCATAGCCCGTAATGTTTACCTGAAGGGAACCCTTGGCCTCAGCGTGTGTTTGATCTATAAATGACAACAAAAGATCCAAGGAAAACGACTCCGTGTCATCTGTGTCACCCTCCTCATCAGGAATACTGCTTCCGGTAACGATCAATTCCGGGGCATCCTTCTTAACGCCAGAATCGTAATAGCATGCCCATGCCGTTATCTTTGGAATGCTTTCTTGTCCATTTATTTTATTTCTGACATAGCGGCGCGAAGGCATGCCCACATTGATACTATGGCCGAATGCTGTGGATTCAATCTTGCCTTTGTGAAAATCTATTTTCCAAAAGGATTTTAATTCGTACCTTTCCTTTGTGTTGATAGGAGATATCGAAGCTTGGGAAAAATCCAATATAACAACGCACTGTTTCATGAATTTTGCAGTCGGTGCTTCTATGTTGGAACTTATGTTGTATAAATCTTCTTGTATATCATCCATGTTTAGACCATATATGAAAGAATTGAGCAGGGCGTATTGAGAGTATAATAAAATAGCCACACATCCAAGTTTTTTGAATATTTTCATAGCGAGGTCGAGCAAAAATATATGTTCGTAATAAAAATGGTTTTGTACAGCTTATCGCTATATTTTAGCATGATTCAACTTTGTTTTAATGTTATACCGTAATCAGCCTAGATCAATTCATTCTCACTCCGATTTAGATTTATTTCTTATTTTCTTGCAATCTACTTTTATCTTCTTTTTGCTCGATAATTTTTTATAAGGTGAATTTGTTCCGCTTAAACGGCGACTCAACACTTTTGTTCCTTTGCTGCCGCTTCGTTTGCCTATGCCCTTAAAAATTACGGCAACCGACTCACAACATGATTTTTTACATATGCTTTCTGCTTCTGTTTTTGCAGATTTTAATGCCTTATCTAAAACCTTGGAAAATCCAATTTTCCTATCTATTTTTCTCCTTCCTTTATTCGGGTTTAATCCAGCATTGCCCTTGCGATTCTCTTCCTTGTCTCTATCGCGAACTCCCAGAAAACAATTACGCAAATCGGGAAAATTAGCAATTTTATATCCTGGTGGAACTGAAGAGACATGACACCCGAAAGCACCAAAAGCGCAGGTTGATGCATCATATTTTGGATAATTCTTCTCTATATATCGGTCTACATCATAACCGTGCCCCCAAATAATTACTACAGTGCATTCAATTTGTTTTAAACCAATATAATCAATAGTTTTTATGCAAGCGTTATCAACATATGAATATAAATTATTCCTAGTAATTTCTTCTTTCAAAGCATCCCTCCCAAGCCACCTTCCGTCAACAGAGTTATAATGGCGGTAGTTGTAGTACACCAGAGCGAGCTCCGTGTCGTTGTACTCGCTGCTCCACTGGATGGGCTGGGTGATGGAACCGCTGGCTGTCACTTGGCCGTAGGCGGTGTAGGTGTAGGCGGTACTGATGTAGCCGGTGGTGGTGTAGGCTTCCCAGATGTTCTTGGTGAGATCCCAACCGTAGGTGTACCATGTGCCGTCCTTCTGGATGGCCAGGGGGCGGGTGGCAACATCTT
>CALCWC010000072.1 GCA_937905985.1 uncultured Verrucomicrobiales bacterium
CCTCTCCGAGCGTTTATTCCTGGTAATTTATGTCCACCCATAAAATCTGGCGGAGTACCAATCTTTTTGCCTTTTGAGCAGGCTTGACCCGCCCGCCCCGCGAAACTGGCATGTCGCTTCTTTCATTATCCTTTGATATTGCGAGCATTGTAATTAATTTTCATTTTTTTTCAAAAAATTAAGCATTTTGTGCACTTGGTGGCTTAATGGGGGGTAGAGAACACGCGAACGGCACAGAGCCTGCGGGTGTTTCTGCTTGCCAACCGCAAGCTCATTAACCATGCTCAACTCATGAAGATACCATACACCGCCATCATCGCAGCCTCCATGATGCTGCCGCTGAGCGCGCAAACCGCCGAGCCTGCCGCGGCTCCGGTTCAACAGGCCCCTGCCCCGGCCGCCTCTCCCGCACAGGCGGTGGCGGCGCTCAAGGATGCCATGACCCGCTTGGGCGACACCCTGGATGCCTGCACCCCGGAAAACGCCGGTCAAAGCGCGGCCACCGTGGCAGACTGCCTGAACACCATCTCCCAGGTGCGCGCCATGATTCTCCTAAACGGCCTCCAGGGCGCACGCTGCCTGCAGAACCCGGAACAGACCGCCGCCGCCGTGAACGCCTACATGAACACCATCTCCCAGGCGCGGAACTCGGTCCTGGTCGGCACATTCGACCAGATGGAACTCCAGAAAGAGCTCGACACCCACAAAGAGGCCCTGGAGCAGCTGGCGGAACGCCTGGAGAAGAGCGGCAACGCCTTCCAGGAACGTGCCGGGAAGGACACCTCCGGGCGGATGAAGGCCGTGCTTTCACCCGATGCGCTCCACAAGGCCATGAGCGGCGAAACCGTATCCGACACCCCTGCGGCCCATGACGGGTTCGCCAAGTACGAAGCTGCCTACATGGCCAATTTTGCGCTTTTCAAGGAATGTGTGGAGGCATTCAAGACCGTCAAGGACAAGGCAACTGCCGATGCCGCCGCCAACAAGATTACGAATACCAGCTTCAAGATGCTGGAATACAAGGAACAGCTGCGCGAGATGCCTGCGGAGGTGATGCACAAGCTCAATGAGGGCTTGAAGACTCCGGAGAACCAGGCCGTGGGACAGGATTTCTCCAAGGCCGTGGACAATCTGCAAAAGGAGGACTATTACGGCTCGTCTTCCCTGAAGGTGGCTTTCGGATTGCTCATTGACACCTTGCGCAAAGATTGAGCCCCCGGAGCGTGCCGGCGGTATAAATCGCGCCACCGTAGTTTGCCGCCGTGTTGCCGCTGAACGACACGGTTCCATTGCCGCTGATTGAGACGCCGCTTCTAGCGTAGCCGCATATGGCACCCCCGGATTGAGCTGAATTGCCGGAGAACTCCACCCCTTTAAGCATGGTCAGCTTGTCCGGGATATACAGGGCACCTCCATTGCCAACGCTTTGCAGGCCACTGAATGTCAAGGTGTGAGTCCGCGGAGTCTCGTCCGTCCATTGCAGGTGCGCGCCGCTCATCTGATAGGCGCTGACGGTAATGTTGGCACCCAAGATGAACTCCATGGAGTCTGCCTCGGTATATTCACTCAGCTGATCCACTTCCGTAATGGTTACGCTGGATATATCGGCCAGCACGGCTGGGGCGAACGCAAGGAGGATGAGTAGGAATAACGTTTTTTTTCATGGCAAAAAGTTTGGGCAAACGAGAGTCCCAACGTCACTACACCCCTAAGCGAAGCGTGGTTCAAACACAATAGTTCCGCGTGCACGAACACGCAGATGCGGTCCTCGCGGGACCTCCGAGCGAAGCGGGTACAGCTTCCGTCTCCCGAAAAAGCCACGACAAGACAAGCCGAAACACAGTGCCACGGAGTGAGGGAACAACACGCCCACGAGGAGCTTGGGCAAACGCCACGGGGTACGAGATTCCACTGTGGTGTGGATTACTTCCTGCGGCGCGAGCAAAGGGCGGCGAGCGCCAACAGGCAGAGTGTGGGAGAAGCGGGCTCGGGCACCTCGGGTATGTCGAAATAGCCCACATTGTTGCTCAAATAGGTAAACGATGTCATAGCCGCCTTATTGAGCGTGTAAAAACTGCGCGGGGTCCATTCTTCCGGGAGGATTTCCTCACTGCTAAATGTGAATGTATTCAAAGAAGAATCGTTCTTGCCGATGACGTCTATGGGATGGCAATATATCTCAAAGATATCGTGCTCGTATTCGGCATACACACCCTGACGATCATCGGAATCGCTAACCCACATTTTCGTGATGACTTGTTGAGAATCGTCATAGTCAATGCCCCAGAGCGTAATTGCATGACCCGAATACGGGATTATGTGCAGCGCTTGATCCGCGCCCATGGTCAGCATCTCAATCCCAAGCCCCACTACACAGCCGCCCTCCAGCAATTCCTTGACTGTCGCGGAAAAAGATTGGCAATCGGAAATGCTTTTCTGCCACAGGGTTTCTGTTGAAAACCCCATGCTGTCCGTTATAAGGTCCTTGTAGTAGCCCCCTTTGCTGTCAGGGTTCTTGATATCGACAAGCCCATCACTGTTCCAGTCGGTCTTGCCGTTGAACCACCAGTCGATTCCACAATACCGATCTCCACCCTGATCCACGAAAGTGTTTTTGTATACCCCCCATATTTCCTCCAGGCTTGAAGGAGCATGTGCCGCGGCTGCTGCATTCGGGTTCTGGTTCTGCCACCAAGCTATCATGTTGCTGGCAGAGGCCGCCCAGCACAGTAGGTTGTCTCCGTCATTCGGCTCGGCATAGCTCTTATCCGCATCGAAATAACCGCCGTTCAAGGAGACATCCTTTGTCCATATCTCACGAGCCACGACTTGGGAACCACATGCTAGTGCCAGAAGCATGCTTGCAGGTATGTAGAAACTCTTCACGATTTCAGTTATATAACCCCTGTCTGTGATTTCAAGCAAAAATCCGCTTGCCACCAGCGCACGCGTGTTGGAATACGAGCCGCACCGCAAGAAATGTATCGCCCTGTGAATTTTTGGCTTGCCTTTGGATTAGAAAAGTTGTAAACTTGAAAACCAAATCGCAAAATCACCTAAAACACCCCATCACTCGCTCTCTCATTCGATGAAAAAGACACTAACACTCCTTGCACTGACAGCCGCGCTAATGCCAATGATGCCCATGAACGCGAAAGCGGAAAGCCAGACCTATTGGGTGAAGGGGGTGTGGAACGAAGAAACCCAACAGGCGGACGGCTGGCTCGATGCTAACAAGAGGTGGGGGAAGTTCGAGGACGGCCAGCTGTGCTGGGCGGCCACATGCAGCAACTTGGCTACATGGTGGCAGCAACAGAATGCCGAGTTTATTCCCGCCCGGGCACCCAAGGAGTTGGCCAATGTGTGGAACACATACAGGCTTACCTTTGACAACAACGGCGGGGACATTGGCCAGGGGCTGCACTGGTGGTTGGACGGCGATTACGGGAAAGGGTTGGGCGAGAAGGAGCTGAAGGGGCGGATAGGAGACTTTGTGCATGGCGAGGCAACCCTGAAGCGCGAGGATGGAGGTTTCTACAAGGACTCCCTCTGGCAAGGCATAGTTGAGGGACGGGACCTCTACACCATCTCCTCTGTGGGGTCCAACTTGAAAGAAATGTCGTCCTCGCTTGTCAGCGCCATCAGCCAGGGCTATGGCGTGGGATTGTCCTGGGTTACCCCTTCCCCGTATACGACCTCAGGCACCATGGGGCATGCCGTGACTGTCTGGGGTGCGGAATACAACACGGAAAGCGGCTTGCTCACCGCCTTGTATCTGACGGACTCCGACGATGACAAGACGGAGCTCACGAAGGTCGGCATCCAGCCCAATACAAGCGGGACGATGTTCGTCAAGTCCGGCTCCACCAGCAGCTCCATCGAATCCTTTACCGTATTGAACTCCAGGCTTAGCAACGACATCAACTACTTCAATTACCGCGACCCCGAGAGCGGCAACATCACCCTGCAGCAGAATGTGAACGGCGCGGGTTACACGTTGTCCGGCGAGCAGACGGTGAAGGACATCATCTACGACGGCAGCCGGGGAATCCAGAACCGCCTGCTGACCGTGGAGGGAGGCGTGAGCACGGCCGAGAGGCTGTGCGTGAATGGCGCCGGCACCAACAACCTGGATGTGAAGGCCGGCTCCAAGCTGGTTGTAGGCCAGGCAACCGGCAACAACACGCTGCTTAAGACAGGCGCGGGAACGCTCGAAATCCAGCAGACACCCGCAGGCCAGGAAGGCGCCGCCTCTGCGAACCTGGATGTTCGGGAGGGCGATGTCATCAACCGCGGCAGCCTGGGCAATGTAGCGGTTTCCGGGAAGGGCCGCCTGGTGAACGCGGGCACCGCCGGCACGTTGACACTCAGCGATGGCGGCGTTGCCGAAATGAAGCGCAGCAGCGGCGCGCAGCTTTTCACCCAGTGCGAGATTGCAGATGGCGGCGAGCTGAAGGGCTCCGGCACGTTCGGCAAGGTGCGGGTGAAGGAAGGCGGCACCCTCGTCGTGGGCAACTCCCCCGGCAGGCAGACCTACGCAGATGAACTGATCGTGGAAGGCGGCACCATGGTGTTCAGTATCGATGATGCTCTCAATTCCTACAGCGGTGCGGCTGATGCCGA
>CALCWC010000073.1 GCA_937905985.1 uncultured Verrucomicrobiales bacterium
TTCCGACGAGGAGCGCAAGGCCATGCGCGAGGAGTTCATGAAGAACCGCCCGCAGATGCCGGGTCGCCGCGGCGGCTGGCACCATGGCCAGAACGGCCCGCAGGGTGCTCCGCAGGCTCCCGCCGCCCCGCAGGGCGAGCAGCCCGCTCCGGCACCCGAGGCGTAACGCGCCAACTCCTTTGAATCAAGCGCCCCACCCGCCATACGGCAGGTGGGGCGCTTTTCTTCCTAAACGGGTTGGAGGTTTAGAAGCGGAAGCCCACACCGGTGCGGATACCGTGGTTGGTCTGGCGGTGGGTGGTGTATCCATTGTTCGAGGTCTTGGCGGTGCTTCCGGTGAAGTGGTAGGCCACAAAGAACTCGGAATCCGCGCAGAGATTGAAGCGCAGCCCCACCTCCGCAGAGTAGCCGAAGCCCCAGTCGGACTTGTGGTTGCGGTCCACGCCGTAGTTGCTCTCGTGGTAGTTGTCTTTGATGCTCATATTGGACACGCCGACGTTCACGCCCGCGTACAGGGCGGCGTGCGGGCACAGCGGCAGCGTGTAGCGGTAGCCCGGCATCAGGCTGAACGTGTGCATGCGCACGCGGTCGTAGCACGACACAATCTCGCGCCCGTCAAAATACACGTCGTCCGACCAGGAACGTGCGCCGAAGGCGTATGCCAGGCGCAAGGTGGCGGCGTGGTGCGCGTTGAAGTTGTACACGCCCGTGAGGTCCACCCCGTTGGAGCGGATTTCCTTGCAGGGCACCCAATCCTTGTAGATGTCGCACGCGGCCCAGGAGTATGTATAGGCTATCTCCAGGCCCCAACCGGCGGCGGGAGGCGGTGCCGTGGGCACGGGGGCGGGAGTGGTGTAGATGAGTCTCTGGCCCGCGAAGGTCGGCAGGGCCAGCATGGCGGCGAGTATGATTGCTTTTTTCATATCAGTTTGTATTGGAGTTGTGGATAAGGGCTGTCAGAAGCGGAAACCCGCACCGGGCGGACACCGCGCTCCTGATTTCCATCACCCGCTATCATAGCCTGCCTTCCCTACATAGGCAAGCATGTTTTGAAATGGGAGAACGGAAACAAAAAGGCGGTCGAAAACGACCGCCTTCATGATTGTCTGCTCGATGGGGGACTCGAACCCCCACGGATCGCTCCATTAGATCCTTAGTCTAACGCGTCTACCAGTTCCGCCAACCGAGCAAGGTTGCGCACTAGGTGCGCAAGGAATATACACGCGGGCGGGAGCGTATGCAAGCCTTTTTTCACACAAAGTATGAAAAAATGACACAGCCCGGGAGGGCTACTGCGGGTGGACGGCGGTGACGGAGGCGTCCACCTTGCCGGTGCCGAGGGAGATGGTGAGGGCATCACCGGGGGAGAGGGCGGCGGCGTTGCGGGCAATGGAGCCGTCTGCCGTTTGCACCAGGGCGAAACCGCGTTGCAGCGCGGCCTGCGGGCTGACGGCCTCCAGGCGCGCGGCCAGGGTGTCCAGCTTGGCGCGCGCGGCCTGCATGCGCGCGGCAAACGTGGCGGAGAGCAGCCTTTCCGATGCATCCAGGCGGGCGCGGGCGGCTTCTGCGCGCTGCTGCAGGGCGCGCGTGGAAATGCGGGCGGCATACTGCCCCAGCATGGCACCGGCGGTGAGCAGGCGGTTGTGCAGGGCCGCAGAGATATCGTCCGCAAAGGCATCCAGACGCTGGTGGAAGGGAGCCAGCAGCTCCATGGGGCGTGAGAGCTTGCCCTGCTCTGCGGCGCGCAAGCGCAGGCGCGCCATCTCCATTGTTTGGCGAAGCCGGCGGCGGATGCCGGCGGCGGTGTCGTCCAGCCAGGCGGAAATCTCCGCGGCATCGGGCGTGGTAAGCTCAATGGCGGCGGTGGGCGTGGGGGCGCGCAGGTCCGCCACAAAATCCGCTATGGTGAAATCCGTTTCATGGCCCACGGCGGAAACCACGGGGATGGGGCATGCGGCAATGGCGCGCGCCAGGCACTCCTCGTTGAAGCACCACAGGTCCTCCAGCGAACCGCCTCCACGCGCCAGCACCAGGTAGTCCACGCGCGGCAGGCCATACTGCTCCGGGTGTCCCATCATCTCCAGCGCGCGCGCCAGGCCGATTTCCGCACCCCTGCCCTGCACCTGCACGGGGAAGAGGTAGGCGTGCATCCAGGGTGCGCGTGCCTCCAGACGGTGGCGCATATCCTGGATCACGGCGCCCGTGGCAGAGGTGATGAGGCCCACGCTCTGCGGGAAGGCGGGAATATCGCGCTTGCGTGATTCATCGAACAGGCCCTCCGCCATGAGCTTCCGCTTGAGGGCCTCGAACTGCTGCTGCAGGGTACCCACGCCGCGCTCCTGCACGCGCTCCACAATGAACTGCAGGGAGCCGCGCGGTTCCCACACGGAAGCCTTGCCGTACACCTCCACCTGCATGCCCTCCCGCAGCTGCAGCCGCATGCCGCGCGAACGGAACGAATACAGCACGCACTGCAGCTGCGCGTTGGCATCCCGCAGCGTGAAATACAGGTGGTTGCTGGGCGACTGCTTGCAGGAGCCTATCTCCCCCACCACGGACTGCGCGCCCACGTCCTGCTCCACGGCGTGTTTCAGGCGCGAAACAATGTCGGTGACGCTCAGAGGCGGCATGGCGCGGGAACGGGAAAAATCACTTGCGGCGTGCAGCCAGCGCGGCGTTGGGATCCGGCCAGGCGGGGTCGTACCCCTTGGCGTAGGAGAAGAGGTCGCGGTGGATGTACTCGTAGTACTGCTCGCGCTCCTCCGCATCCAGCTTGTACCAGATGGCCACATTGAGCGCGCGTGCCACCTTCTGCATCATCTTGAGGGTGAGCTGGCGGCCCTGGCGGGCTTTCTGCACCTGCTTGTGGGTGAGCTGCTCGGTGGAGACGTTGACGAGGTCGTGGTTGTCCAGCCCCCAAAGGCGCATGATGTCATCGATGCGCTGGGTGCCGTGGTTGAGTTCGTTTTCAGGGTTCATGGGAAATCAGAGACCGGGGATGTGGCGGACGTAGAAGCCGCTGCAGCGGCGCGGGCGGGTACTCCAGCGCGGGCCGCGGCCGTACTCGCTGGTGGTATCCAGGCGCATGCCATCGACCATGAGGAACACGTGCCCGCGCTTGGCGTAGATGGTGAGGTGCTTGCCGAAGCCGGGGCGCCCCCAGCGCAGGAAATCACCGGAGGTGGGGTGCGCGTTGGGCTTCAGCAGCCCGGCCTCCCGCAGCACGAACGCCACCGTGCCGGAGCAGTCGTACGCGGAATCGTGGTGGCGGCGGTGGCCGCCGCCGCTGCGGTACGGGCGCCCCACAATCTTGTTGCCGGCAATGAGCACGCGCTTCACGCGCGCGGGAAGCTTGCTGGGGATGCCCACCTTGCCGTTGCTGTGCAGCACGGGGGTGTAGCCCTTGTGGTACACGTAGCGCGGCGTGTAGGCCGCACTGGGCAGGGCCTGCTGCTGGCATGAGCAGAACAGCGCGGCGGCCAGCATGAGCAGGAAACAGAGAATGGTGCGCGGGAGAGTCGGCATGGTTGCGCTGCCAGCATAGCACACTTGCGCGCGGCGGTCAATTGCCGTCGTCGTCCAGCATCTCGTTGAGCGAGGAGAAGAAGTCGTCGCAATCCTCCTCCGTGGCGGGCTTGTTGAGCTCGGCGGCGTAGTCGGTGAACTCGTACATGCTGTCCGGGATTTCCTGGATGAAGGACGACGGTGCGCAGCGCTCCTCCTTGCCGTACTTGGAGCGCGCGGCGCAGTAGGTCATGGTGAGCCTCTCCTGCGCGCGGGTGATGCCCACGTAGAACAGGCGGCGCTCCTCGTCCATGGACCCCTCGTCCACGGAGCGGGTGTGGGGCAGCAGCCCCTCCTCCACGCCCACAATGTAGACATGCGGGAACTCCAGCCCCTTGGCGGCGTGCATGGTGATGAGGCAAACGCCCTTCTTCTTCTCCAGGTCGTCGTCGTCCTTCTCGTTGTCCAGCGTCACCTTCTCCAAGAATTCTCCCAGCTTGCGGCCGGGTGCCCAGAAGGCGTGGATGGATTCCTTGATGTCGTTGATGGCGGCGAGACGGAGCATGCGCTCCTGGTCGGTTTTGCAGGTGCGTCCAATGTAGTCCTCGTAGGCTATTTCATCCATGAGCGCCTGCAGGGTGTCGCCAAAGCTGGTTTTGCTTGCGGTGAACGCGGCGCGGTGCTTCTCCACCAGCTCGGTGAACGCGCGGATGCTGGCTTGGGAGCGCGCGGTGCAGTCGTTGAGGAACGCGGGGTCGCCGAGCGCCTGCCACAGGCTCTGGCGATGCTCGCGGCTGTGGTCGATGGCAAGGTTGGCGGTGGTGTCGCTGATGCCGCGGGCGGGGGTATTGAGCACACGCAGCAAGTGCAGGTCCGCATCCGGGTTGTCCATCACCTGCAGGTAGCTGATGAGGTCTTTGACCTCCTTGCGGTCGAAGAAGCTGCGCGTGCCGACCATGCGGTAGGGGATGTTCTGCTCGCGCATGGCGGATTCGAGCTGACGGCTCTGGGCGTTGGCGCGGAAGAGGACGGCCATGTCCTCCCACTTGAGGTTTTCCCGGCGGTGGAGCTGCTGCATCTCATCCGCAATGTAGGCGGCCTCCTCCTCCGAGCCGGGCATGGCCACCAGGCGCACGGGATACTGGCCGCGCTTGGTGGTGCGCAGGGTCTTGTCTCGTCTGCCGCGGTTGTGGCGGATCAGCGCATTGGCGCAGTCCAGCACCTGCTTGGTGCAGCGGTAGTTCTCCTCCAGCTTGATGACGGTGGGGTCCGGGAAGAAGCTCTCAAACTCCAGGATGTTGGAAATCTGCGCGCCGCGCCAGCCGTAGATGGACTGGTCGTCATCGCCCACCACGCACACGTTGTGCTGCGGGCTGGCCACCAGCTGGCGCAGCAGGCTCATCTGCAGGGAATTCGTGTCCTGGAACTCGTCCACCGTGATGTGGGAGAAGCGCTTGTTCCACGTGTCGTGCGCCTGCGGGTAGCAGCGCAGCAGGCGCTCCGTCAAAATCAGCAGGTCATCGAAATCCACCGCGTTCTGCGCCTTGAGCTCGCGCTGGTATGCCTTGGCTATGGCCGCTATCAGCGTGTCCTCTATCTGGTCGATTTCCAACCCGGCGTTGCGCACGCGGGAGAGCTCCGCCAACACCTGGTTGGGATCCAGCTTCTCCTTGAGCGCGCCGTATTCCATGATGAGCTTGCGCACCAGCCCGGTCTGGTCGCTTCCGGTGTAGATGGAAAAGTTCTCCTTGTAGCCGAGGCGTCCAATCTCGCGGCGCAGGATTTTGACGCAAAGCGAGTGGAAGGTGCAGACGGTCATCTCCTTGGCGGCCTGCTTGCTCACCAGCCCCGCCACACGCTCCGCCATTTCCGTGGCCGCCTTGTTGGTGAAGGTCAGCGCCAAAATCCCCTTGGGGTCTATGCCCCGCTCTATCATGTGAGCGATGCGGCAGGTGACCGTGCGCGTCTTGCCCGTGCCGGCTCCTGCCAGGATGAGCACCGGGCCGTCCAGCGTGCGCACCGCCTCGCGTTGGGCGGGATTCAGGGAGTTGATGTTGAATTTGGAGGCCATGGTTCTGCGGGTGACAAAGCCTACCAGATTTCCCCAAAAAAGTACACCGCAAAATGACACGTGCAGAAATGTTTGGCCAAATGACGTTGACAAAACGCAAAGCCATGATACCATGAATCCACATGGCTACTCTGGTGCAAAACAAATTCCGTTCTTCCAAGAAGAAGAAGGCATTTATCCCCTCCCCGCGGGTACTGACCCCGCTGGGAGTCAAGGCGATTCATGATGCCGTCTCGGGGGATTCCGCACCATGTGAGAACCTTACCCGAGCCATTGCGCGCTACAAGGCGCTTCAGGCCACGACTAAATAAGCCCCTCATGTCCGGCGTTTTCAGGCTTGCCTACTTAGAGGACACAGAATGCCCCTTGGGGTCTTTTAATTGCGGGAAACGCAGCATTAACAAATTTATTCGTCAAGGGTTGTTGGAAAGAGTTGCTTTGGGGCATTGTGCAGCACGCGTATGCCTTGACACCACAACCAATGCCCCTGCCGGCGTGGTGACAATATCTCCATATTGTTTGGACAAGGGATATTGGAGAGTCAAGGACAATCTGGGGATGATATCACCCGACGTCTTGGATAAATTTGACGGCAAATACCCTGTCCCAGGCTGGTTGATTGGTCAGCTGGGAGTGGATAACAAGTACAAGGGGCAAGGCCTGGGTGAATACCTGTTAATGGACGCGCTCCGGCTCATCAAGGAATTGTCGCATCACGGTTGCGGGTCTATTGCGGTTGTGCATGCCGACGATGATGTAAAAGATTTTTATAGGCGTTACGGATTCCGTCAATTGCCGCCTGATGATTGCTCCGTCATGTTCCTCCCGCTTCGGGAGCTTGAGCAGTTCTGACATCATCTAATCGAGTAGGGGGGCTTTCGCCCCCCTCTCACACCACTGTACGTGCCATTTAT
>CALCWC010000074.1 GCA_937905985.1 uncultured Verrucomicrobiales bacterium
TTGGTGATGAGGTTGGAGTATTGCTCGCGTGAGACGGTGTTGCCGTCCTTGTCCATAAAGCGGAGCGCCGGCACGGTGGGGATGTCCTCCTCCCCGTTGACCTTGCGGCGCAGCTTCTGCACATCCTCGCTGTTTTGAGAGGCATTGTCGTAGCTGTCGTCGACAAACCAGACATAGCTGTAGGGCAGGTCGAAATCGAGGGCGTCCATGTCCATGTCGTAGACAGAGGAATCGTTGCCGCTCCAGATATCCCAGAAGGGATAATCGGACTCCATAACCAAGTCCTCATCCCGGATGATGTCGCCCGTGCTGTAGAACTCCAGCGCGGCGCCGCTGATGGTGCCGTCCAGCAGCATCTCATCCAACAGGGAGCGGACTACGACCTTGCCGGTGTCGCCGTAGGCGGCGATATCATGCACCACCACCACGCTGTTGCTGCCGGGCGCGGCCCCCACGCAGGCAACAAAGGAGTTGTGCGAGGAGCCGCTCAGGTCATTGGTGACCGCATCCATGAACACGCCGGCGTTTGCGCTGTTGGCATGGATTCTCGACGCAGACACGCCTTTTCCTCTCACGTCTTCCTTACCGTTGACAGTGAGCCGCCCCGCTACGCTAGTCTCCTTCAGATTGACGGTTCGCCCCTTGAGCTCCGCATCCCCTGCAACGGTCACCTTGTCGAGGGTCAGGGCCTTCTTGGAATCGATGGCCAGGCCGTTCTTGATTTCGCAGGAGGAAAGCAGCAGGTCTCCCTTGCTGCTGATGCGCACGGGGCTGCCATCCGCAGTGGCGATACCCGCGAACTGGAGGGTGGCGTTGCCGGCCACGCTGAGACCAGTCCCGGAAGCCAGGGTCAGGATGCGGTTGGAGCGGACGGTATAGGCGCCCTCTCCCGTGAAGGCCAGTGCGCCGGACAAGGGCAAGCGCCTGATGAATTGAATGGAGTTTTGCCTTGTGTCCTTGCCCACCTGATGGAACGAACCCGACTGCAATGCGGCGTCGAGAACGATGTTCCCGCTGTATTTGAGGTCCATCTTGCCGATGGCCGATGCGGCGGAGTCTTCCGCCACGAACCAGAAGGTGTAGGCCGTGTTGAGGGCGCCGAAATTGAGGTCTGTCGAGCTTCCGCCGTGCCAGTGCAGGCCGCCCTCGTACAGGGAGAGGCCAAAGGTGCGGAAGTTGAGCCCGCTGTCGAGATCGCCGTAGAAGTCGATGCGCCTGCCGATGATGTGCGGAACCGTTGCAGCCAGCACGGGTTTCAGAGCCGTGCCGCGGGTGTCTATCGTCACGTGCTCGCCGGTGAGGGAGCTAAGGTTGATTTCCTTGCCGGTCGTCTTCAGGAAGACGTCGGCATCACTGCCCAGCGTGTAGGTGGAACTGCCGCCGATGGTGAAGGGGGCAGCTTCGGAGCCAAGCCCCTTGCCGGCATTGAGGCTGACGCTGCCGCCGCTGTTTTGAATGGCGCCGCTGATTGTGCCCGTGGTGGCCAGGGTGAGGTTGGTGGCCCGGATGGCATGGTCTGCCAGGTTGAGATCCCTCTCAGTGGACAGCATGACGTTCTTGCCCGAGGCGCTGATATTCGGTGCATCCACTCCCAGGAAGTTGCGGACGATGACGCGGAAGACGCCGCGGTAATAGCTGACGTCAGACGGCACAGCCTGCTGCAGGAGGCTCAGCTGCAGCATGTTGAAGGAATTCGCATTGCCTTCCAACGAGGAGATGGAATAGAGGCGTTCGCCTGTTTTCTTGTTCTCGTAAACGAGCTGCGCCCCGGGCTTGGGATCTGCCATGAAGGCGCTGGCCCAGTTGGAGTAGAGGAATGTTCCGTCCTCGTTGCAGTCTATCGGTTTGATGGTGAAGCGGAACGCATCACCGCCGATGCTGCTGCCATTGACCGGATCGGCATTGGAGGTGAGAACAATGTCCTTGGCGGCGCGGACGGCAACCTGCACGTCTCCTGCAGGTTTGCCGAGGGCGGCGGCGGCCAGGCTGTTGCGGACCTGATCGATCTTGACGGCGGCGGTGCTGCTTCCGCTCACGGCCTTGGCGACAGCCAGGAGCAGCTCGCTCGTCTGGGGAGAGAAGGTGCTCTTTGGCCGCTGTTTCCTGAACTGCTTGGTGATGGCCTCGCACATCGCCGCACTGTATACCGGCTCTTGGGAGCCTTCACGGTTCGGGCTGATGAAATTGCCTTTCGCGTCCTGGTTGACGTAGTGCGGCTTGTTGTTTTCATCGAAGGCCTGCAGCCAGTAGAGGCGGTAGAGATCCTCGTTGAGCTGCCCGTAGTCCACGTTCTCGTTCGTGCCGTGCACCCGGCGGATATCTTTGGTGACGTATTCCACCAGCTTGTCGTAGTACGCGCGGACAAACACCGTCTCCAGTTTGTCCGCGTGCTGCGCCAGGTAGGCCAGGGCGTCCGCCGTGTTTGCGAACTTGGTTCCCTCCACGGCAGACGTGCCATTGAGCCAGTACATGACCTCGCCAAGATATTCGCCCCGGCCGCTGTTGTAGAGGTCCTTGAAAGCGTTGGCCAGCTCGTCCAGGGTTTCCTTTTCCTCCGGCAGGACAAAGGTGCCGTTCGCATCCCGGTGGATGTACTTGCCGTCCTTGTCCTTTTTGTAGTACAGCCTCTCATATTGCAGCAGCTTGGTGTAGTACGCATCGGCAAGGTACTTCAGGCTTGCCTCAGTCTGGGCGCCGAATTGGGTGGACCCGGAGCCAGGAACGGCGTAGAACTTGCTCAAATCCGCGCTGCTGACCGAGGTGATACCCTGGTCTGCATTGAGCGTCACGCTGCCCTGGCGGCTTTCCACGTAATCGAGCATCAGGGAGTCCGAGGTGGTGATGGAGATGTCCCTTTCCGCCTCCGCGCGGAGGATGCCCGGCGAGAAGGAGCCCTTGTCCACGCTGATGCCGCCTTCCTGCGACAGGAGCGTGGTGCCGTAGCCGGAGCCGGAAGCGCCGGAGGCCACGTTGATTTGCCCCACCGCATCAATGCGGGAGGTGGAGCCAGCCTTGAAAGCGAGCCCGTTGACGGCTCCCTTGGAAGACAGGGAAAGCTCCCCGCCGGCATACAGTTTCAGCTTGCCGATGTCAGCCTCCGCGGCGAGCCACAGGTCCTGCCCGGCCTGGAATTCCGCAGAGTCTGCCTTGAAGCTGAGCTTCTGGGCCTCTGTGCCGATGCTGCCCTTGCCGGCGCTCATCTTGATGGTGGTGCAGTCGATGAGGGGATATTTGTCCGCGCTTTGCATGTTCGCGGTGATGGCGTTGCCGGCTTGCACAACGCAGCCCGATGCCTGGACAAGCCCGGAGAAGTTGACATCTCCGCTGCGTACGGTGAACACCGGATGATCGACACTGGTGTTGTCCAGGTGGATGCCCACGCTGTTGGAGGCGCTGACGTAGAGCTTGCGGGTGTAGGTGTCTTCATACTTCAACTCGTAAACCCAGCGGTAGCCTGTACCCGCATCAGAGAGGGCGGTTAATGTCTTTGGCCCCACATTGTGCTCCACGGAGGCAAAGCCGTTTGGCAGCGCCTTGGCAATGTATGTGGCGGTAAGCTCTCCACCCTCTGGCACTTCCGTGTAGTTGGTGTTGACTTGCACATAGTCAACGAAGGTTTTCTTTCCTTCTATTTCCCCGTCCACGGGTATAATGTCTCCGATTTTGCTTGTCCTTATATATCCGCCCTGGAACGCCAAGCGCCCGCCTTCGGTAACGCCTACCTTGGTGTCCCCTTGCAACAAGACCTGATAGTCCGACAAGCGGGTGAACACGGTGTCAACCTTGCCGGAGAGCTTGGTGGGAGAAGCGATGGGGATGCCATCCTTCGTCACCCGGCATGTCCACCCGCCGTCTGCGTTCAGGGTGTAGGTGGTGGTTTCCTTTGTCTGGGTGTTGATGAGCTCGATACCTGACGTGTTTTTCCTTGTTTTCAGGTCAATATCACCGATATTGAGGGCGTAGGCGGATTGGTTGTCGATGGTGAGGTCATGGGCGCCGCAGGCGAGGTAGAGGCTGGCGTTGCCCGTGGGATCGGAGTTGACAATGGTGCCTTGAATCTTGATGCCCGTGTCCATGAAGCCAAAGCTGTCCAGGGTAATCCACTTGTTCTGGGCATCGTAGTAGAGCGAATATCCCGTGTGGCCGTCCACCTTGAAGTACCTGTTGGCTTTGTTCTCCGCGAAGCTGGCGTCCGCCTGGGCCACGGTGATAGCCTTGCCCTGGTCGTTCAGCACCCTGAAGTCCGGTTTGATGACGGTATGGTCCAGGTAGCCGCTGTAGATCTTGCCGTTGAGATCAACGGTTTGGGCCGTAATGCTCACGGTTCCGGAGGCCCGGATCATGGCCGCCTCCTCGCTGCCCAATCCGGGCACGCTGTTGCGGATTTCACCTGCGGTGTATGGCGGGTTTTTGGAGTCGTTTCCGGGCTGGAAAGTGCCCGCCTCGGCAGATCCTTGCTTTTTCCCGGCGTTACCGCTTTTCAAGGCCAGGTCGTTGCCATATTCCACGAGTTTCTTCAGAACGGTATCTCCCCATGTGTTGTACAGGCTTGTATACATGGCAAGCAGGCCGCGGACGCCGAAGCGCGAACCGGGCTCTTCCAAAGTGACCACGAAGTTCTCGCCTGCGAACATCGTCGTGCTGCCGCAGTGTATCAAGCCCGCAATGGTGAGGTTGTGCTCGCTGGAGGCGTAGAGGGTGCTGTACGGGAACTCGTACGCGCCGGTCAAGGTGAGGTTGCCCTGCGCCAGGCTGCGGATGGAAACGCCCTCGCTGCGGTACAGGTCCGGTGTGGCGCAGGCGGAAACGGCGTCCTCCACGGCCTTGCGGTTGAAGATGAGCCCGCTTTCATACCCCAGGAGCGTGACCCCGTTGGTTTGGGTATCGCCCTTCCAGGCGATGGGGAAGAATATATCCAAGCCATGCTTGGCGGGGCTGAAGAGCTTGCCGTTCAGGGCGGCCCTGTTGCCGTCTGCGGTCTCAATGCGGAACGCCATGCCCGGCACCGTGAGCGGCTCAACCATTAGGGTGCGGCCTTCAACATGGTAGAAGTGCTGGGCATAGGTGTCGGGCACTTGCCAGATGCCCCTGCCAATCTCCTTGCTGCCCTCGAATATCCTTTGTGCGGAGGTAATCAGCGGGCTCAAGGTTCCGTCCTTGACCTGGAAGACCATGCTGACGGCCGATCCCAGGCCCGCGTACAGCTTGGCGTTGCCTCCTATTTTGAGGGTGGATGTCACCTCCGCCGCCGTGTCGCGCGCGGCTGCGAGGAAGTCGTCGCTCGTCCTGTTGCCGGAGAGTTTCCCGTCATCGTCCAGCGTGGTGAACGACTTTTTCACCGTGTTGGCGGAACTGTCGTTGCTGATAATCAACTCGCCGCCCGCCCGCACATCCGCGTTGATGGTCAGGCTCTCTTTGCGCTTGTGGTACACCAGGGCCTGATTCTTCCCCCAGTAGTAGTGGGAGCAGTTGGCGTCGTCCTCGCCGGACAGCACGGCCGCACCGTCCACCAGCGTGTATTTGCCGCGGGTGCTGCCCGCCTGGATGAGGACATTGCCGATGGACTCCACGGTGCCGTTGAGGTTCACTTGATCGTTCGTGTCGATGGTGTTCCTGAGATCGGTGTTGGCCGTGGGCACGATGGCGCCGCTGGTCACGCTGTTGACCATGTTGTGCATGACATGGGAATAGGCGGTGAGCTCTGTTTCCCCCCAGGCGTCTACGGTGCCGTTGAGGTTGAGCGTGGCGCCGGCGGTGGTTTGGTCCCATGTGGTCACCCGGGAGTTGGCGTTGATGATGCCGTAGGCTTCAAGGTCGATCTGCGTGAAGCTTTCCACGTTGTTGGTGGCGGAGATGAGGGTTTTGTACGCGTCTTTGTTCTTGTAGTGCAACAAATCTGCACGGCGCAGAATATGCGCGTTGTTGCCCAGCGTCACCGCGGCATTGATGTTTTGCCTCGCTTGTACGGTGCCTATGGATGTGCCGAAGCCAATCGCAAAGTCGTTGCCGAACACCATGGCCCGGTGTTCTTGATCGCTGCGGGTGAACAGATGCTTGTTGTGCGCGGTGATGCTGACACTGTCCGCCAGGATGTCGAGTTTGTTGTCGCCTGTGCCCAGGGTCACCGCGGCCGTCTGCGTGATGAAGCTCTCAACCTTGCCGGTATTGGTGTCAACGACTGCAGAGCCGCCGCGCAGTTCCTGCGAGACCTGTTCCACGATGTCCGTTTGCGCCTGGGCAACGAAGTCGTTCACGTCGATGTCGCCGCCGGCAAGCGTGATGGTTGCGGTGGATGTGCCGCCTATGTCAAAGGCGTTGCGGGTGTGGCAATTCAGTATGAGCGTGACGTTGAGTTTATAGGAGCTGCTGTCGTACGTCTCCTTGTTGAGCGCCGTCAGGGTGAGCCTGTTTCCAACGGCTCCAAATCCCTTGCCGATGGTGACGTCACTGGTGATATAGCCCTTGTTTTCCGTGCTGAGAATATCCGTGAAGGTGAGAATTTGCCCCAAACCATTGTAGGGGTATATATCCGCCTTATGGTCACTCTGGGCGCGCACGGTCATGTTTCCCGTCTCCGCGCGGAGCTTGACTCCATCGCCCAGCTTCGCCTTGTTGCCGATGTTTTGCGTGAACGTGTTCTTGTTCGATACGCCCACGCCGGCAACTGCGCCGTTTGAGGCGAAGAGGTCGAAGGTTGTGTCTGCCTTGACATCCGAGGCTATGGTGATATCTCCTTCGTACATTGAGGCGATTGCGCTTCCGTTCCCGATGGTCAGGGCTGCGTTTACCGTATCGGTTGCTTTCAGGAACGGGAAGGCCAGCCCCACGACACTGACGCCGTCAATGTGATCCACACGGATGAAGTTCTTGCGGTTTACATTCTGTGTGATGTCAACGGAGCGGCCTGTGATGGAGGCGTTCTTTCCTATCTCCAGATTCTGCGTGATGCCCAATTCGCACCTGAAGTGACCGGCATCGACCGTGACCACCCCAACCGTAATATCATACGCTGCAACGTCAATGTCGCTTTGGGATTTGGTGCCGATTTTAACGGCATCCCTCGCCTCTATGGTGATGTTGTCTCCCAAGGTGATGGTGTTGGACGCATTCTGGGAGAAGAGGGGAGGAAGGACGACTACATTGAGACCTATCGCCGCAACGTCCACATGATGGAATTTTTCCTTGCTTTTGGAATCCGTTCCAATGTTGATGGAGCCGGATTCCGATTTCAGCTTTGTACCCCCCGCCACTGTGATTCCCGTTTTGGCGTCGTCAGTCCATGTGTAATCTCCCACATAGACATTTGCACCGCCCAAGGGTACTGCCACATTGTGGAAATTATCCTCCTCCAGCAGCTGTGCACCTATGTTAATGCCGCCTTGGGCGTCGATGTCTGCCTCATTGATTTTGGTCACCACATTGGGCGACATCGTAGTCCTGATTGCATTGACGCTGGCGTTTAACAAACTTCCCGATACGGCAACCGTGTACGGCTTCGTCTCGATGCTCTCCGCAGACAGAATGGAAACCGCGCCGCCCACCAGAGCACTCTTGCCTTGGAGATCGACCGTGGCCGAGGTCACCGGGGCATTCGTGTTTGTATTGATCTCGTTCGCCATGCGCACCAGGGCACCGCGGACATCAGAGCTGACACCAAGCTTTTTCTGCGAGGTCGGGTTCAGATCCAGCGAGATATCTGCTTTCTCGAGAAGCTTGCAAACCTGGTCGATTTCTTGGTCAAGTTTCTCGTTAGTCATGTCCACCATTCCCTTGTCGTCCACTGCACTGGTCTTATTGGAAACAGAAAGAGAGTTGACATTAACGTTGGCTGCCAATCCCAGCGACACCGCGAAGGCAACGGGCACGGTGGTGTAGGTGGCATATCGAATGTTCTCAGCCTTGACATCCAGGTTGCCGGCAAGGTTGAGCGTGACAGGTCCTTTGATTAGCGCGTCAGCGCTGCCTGCCATATTGATGTTGTTGACACATACGGTGCCACTTAGAGAAATGGGTAATTTGTCAGGATTGACACTGACAGTAAGGCCAAAGGCCCATAGGTGTGAGCGCATCCACTGGTTATTGGTGGCTCGAACGGTTAGATTTCCCGAGGCATTGTTCTGCTTGGTGGTGACAATGCCCACGGTCTTGTCGTCTAGAATGTTCGTTTTGTCTGCGGTAACCACAGCGTTCGCGGCACCGCGAAGCACGGGGCGCACAACGCTTGCGTCGATTGCTGCGTAATGCCCACCTGCGGCATTGACCGCTATGGCATCCGCCTGGCTCTCCTCGTTCGCAAGAACATCCATGGAACCGGACCTGACACTGAGGTTGCGCGCTTTGGCCCACACGCTGTCGTTGACATCGATGAGACTGACATCCGCACCCGCACTGCCGCCAATAATTCCAAGAGTGCCTTGGGCAACGGTGAAACGGGTCCCCTTGTCCTTACCCACGTTGGAATGGTTATCTGCCTTGATGGTGAGCGCGCCGGCTATGTCCACAAAAGATTCCTCCATAGAAGCGGTCACGCTGTGGGCGATGGCACCGACAAACGCGCTGCCGGAAATGCCAAAGACGCAGGATCCGTCTACGCCAATGAGAAGGCCGGACAAATCCGCCTTGCCGGATGCGTGCAAGGTGAAATCACGTGTGTTTTGCACCGTACTGTTGTGCATGGAGGCCGCCGTGGTGGCCTTGTCCTTTAAGACGGCGGCAGTGGCGCCAATACCGGCGCCAACTTTGGCGAATTGGAGATCCAACTGCCCGAACCCGAGAGTAAGGTCGCTGCTGCTGGCGGCATCCGCCACCACCCTGGTGTTGTCGCCGCATTGCTGCAACTGAGTGTTGAATTGGGACTTATCAATATCTACTTGGGTGATGGAAGAGTCTGACACCCAGGAGAAACTGCCGGCCAAGGCAAGACCGAACAACTCGCCAATTGACGCTGAGACGGAGGCGTTGGCTCCCGCCAGCAGTCCCTTGGTGCTGCTGTTTGCCAGCAGCTCGGTGGTACCGCCGTTGTTGATGCTGCTGTTGCTCACAAGCGTCTGCGTCAGGTTGGTGTCTTTCTCCCCGTTGCCGCCCACATAGATGAAGGAAAGCGCGGCTCCCACGCTGCTCCCAGCGGATTTCTTGAGACCAATCTGGAGAGCCAGCGCGCCCACGCCGTCCGTGAAGGTGCGAATGCCCTCGGAAAGAGCCTTGAACGTGCCATTCTCCGCAGTGACGGTCAGCGTGCTGTCCACGATTTGCGTGGTAACATGATTGTTGAAGTTCATGTAGTTGACCATGCCGGTAACGGCGCCTTTGCTCCCGGTGGCGGAGGCTCCCACAGAGATGTAGGTGGAATCCAGATTGGAGTCGGCCAAGATGTCCACGCTCTGACCTATCATGGCGTTCACCTTCTCAATCCTGGCTTCGGTGGCGGCTCCCGCAAAACTCCCCCAAGAGAGCACCAAGCCGACGCCGACGCTCCCGCCATACCCGCCGCCGAAACTCCACAGGCGCTCGCGGTGGTTGTCCTCTGCACGCAGCACCAGGCTGCCCACATCGAGGTCCAGTTCTTCCTTTGAGCCTTTGCCAATGATGGCTGCCTTAGTGTTGGAGTTGACGGGAGCGAAGGAGAATACGCCGCCCGCGCCGATGGACTTGTCCTTGCCTGTGGCCACTGCGGCACCGACTGAGACAGCTGTGATGACGGAGGTGTCCTCCGCAGTGACCCTGAGCTCGCCCGGCGTGGTGATGCGGCAGCCGTTCACAACGGCATTGCTGTGCATGCCCATCGCGTTGTGGGCGATGGACGCTCCCATCTCAAAGGAAATGTCATTGGCGTCATTGGCCTCCAGGAGGATGGGGTTATCCTCTCCTGTGGGCAGGATGTTCGTCTCGCGGAAGGTGATTTTGTCATTCTTGTGGTCCTCGAAATAGGACTCCTGCAAGTACTGCTCCAGCAGGTTGGAGTTGTTCATCTTCTGCGAGGAGTCGACAATTCCCTTGATCTGGTCCTCCGGGTTTCCGGGATTCCCGTTGCCGCCGTCTGAATTGGAATCCCCCAGGTTGTCGGCAAACAGGTTCAGCATCCCGTTCTGCTGATTTTCGCTGGAATCATCGTCTTGGCCGCCACCGCCTTGGCCGCCACCGCCTTGGCCGCCACCGCCGCCCGGTATATCAGAGCAGCTGAGATTCATGGCTGCACCAAGGGTGACGGAGACGGAGGCCAGGTCCGTGAGCGAGGTGACCTTGACATTCTTTGCGGAAACACTGCCGCCGGTAAGGTAGGCACCCGTGTCACCCGTCAGCTCGTTGCATGAGATTCCCGCTGCAAGGCCCGCTGTGGCGTTCCCTGCGCTTACCGCCAGGTCCACGGCCACAGCCGTGGCCGTGTTGCTCGCGTCCAGGGTGAAATCGCCGATGTTATCATAGTTGCAGTCCTTGGCATATGCCGTGGTGTCCATCTTCAGGACATTGGCCGAGACGGCTCCGGTTCCGGCAATCTTGCTCCTGTCTCCCGCATTGACGGTGACATCGCCCGCCACGGAGACCAGGGTGGCTTTGCCCGTTGCCTTGGTGGTGATGTCGTTGCCTCCCTTTGTGGTGGCATCGGTGGGCACCTCGTGGGTGGCCTTAACGCCGTACTGGCGGGCGGTGGTTACCGAGTTGCCGACCAGCACGCCCACATCGGATGCAACGCCCACCGTGGCTCCTGCACCCTTGTTAACGGTGCCGGCGATGCCTACGCTGATGATGGTGGCCTTGTCCTCGGCCTCCACCTGAAGGTTGCCGTCACCGGTGAACGTCAGACCAATGGTGCCGCTGCGGGAGAAGGTGTTGGCCGGGTCTCCAATCAGGGAGGTCCAAGTCTTCTGGAAAGACTCCGGGAGGGCAAGCTCATTGCCCAGCATGGCGGCCGTGTAGGCGTTGTTGAGCGTGACGGCCACGCCCACGCCCACGGCCGTGGCTCCTTGTGCTCCCAGACCGGACAAGTTCAGCAGCACACTCTTGTCCGTGGCGGTGATGGAGGGGTGCTCTTCACGTATCACCTTGCCGGTCTTTTTATCCTTGACCTTGGCATCTTCCTTGCTGCCTGTGAGTGTGATGTTGGCGCCGGTGCTAATCTCGCTGACGGTCATCTTGTTTTCCACGATGAAGTTGACGCCGCCCTGAATGCCCTTTTCATCCGTGCCGACTGATGCGCCCAAGTTCAGCTCCAGCACAAAGGCATCTCCCGTGGCATCTACGTACAGCTTATTGGCGTTCAGCACGGCCGCCCCAATGTAGGAGACGGTGTTGAACGTCTTTTCACCCACGATCACCGAGGCTCCGAAGCCGGAGTCCGCCGTGTGGGTGGATTGGTAGACCGAGCGTCCCAAAGTCAGGAAGAAGGGAATCTGCCCGGCAACGGTGGCCTGCTTGCCCGTGGCGGAGGAGTTCACGCGGATGTCGTTGCCGGCCGTGAGGGTGGCTCCATCCCCGATGGTGGATTTGGTGTTGATGTTGCGCACATCTGCCACAATATTCCCGCCTATGGTCCAGTCTTGGTTTATGTCTTTCGAGCCCGTGCCGCTCATGAAGGTGGCGGCGTGAGAGGAGGTCAGTGAGCCCAGCAGACCAAAGTCCGCAGCATCCACGCAGCCGTTGAGACTTTGGATGGAGCCGCGCAGTGCATTGATGAACTGGGCCGCAATCGCGGTTTTGCTGGCGTCCGGATCCCCTTTCGCAGCCTTCGCCGCTTTCACGGCGGCTTCCCAGGCTCTCCAACCCATGAAGTCCCAGGACATCGATAGTTCCGAGGAGGAGTCGACGTTGATGTCTTCTCCGGCCTCGACCACTGCCTTGGAACCGATTTCCGCCGCCGTGTCGCCCACCACAACCGGAACCGATATGGCCCCCGCCACCGCATAGCTGGTGGGGACGCCCACAATGGAGCACTGCGAACCGCATGCCGCTTCTATATCAGTGGATGCCTCCAGCGTGAAGGAGCCCCCGGCTTTTGCCGTGCCGTTGAAAATCATCTTGTTGGTCGTATTGACAACATCGACAGCAGTGACCAAATCCAAGCAGTGCTTCTTTGTCTCGCCTCCCTTATTTTGGCCTTCTGTCAATTTCTGGTAGAGATCCTTGCCTTCCGCCCCGAAGCGATCGATCAGAGCATCGACAAATGGCATTTTGGGACCCACCCCCGGCTTATACTTGCCGACGGAAAAGTCAATGGTCACGCATTCCGTCCACAACTTTTTGAGGAAATCCTTGAAGTTCGCAATCGGTTCATTATTGGGGACAAAGTCTGGCTCCTTCTTTTCCCTCGTGTACTGGATGCTGCTGTCCATCGACAGAGATGAAGCAATGTTGTCCTGCGATTTCAGATTGATGTTGCCGCTCTCAGAGATGAGCGTGCCGTCGATGGTGGACTCGTTCTTGTGTACCAGCACGTTTGCACCAAACATGAGGGTGTTGTTGGTATCGGCCTCTTTGTTAATGGCGTTTCCCACTTCGCCACCTTGTTGGCCACCTTGTTGGCCACCTTGTTGGCCACCTTGTTGGCCACCTTGTTGTCCACCTTGTTGTCCACCTTGTTGTCCACCGCCGGACACATCCACTTCCTTCGTCCACGTTTTGCTCAGCGACATCGAGGCAGAGGCGTCGACACTGCTATTCGACGAAATATCGATGTCCTGCGGTGCCTCGATCTTTACGCTCTTATCAATGGTTACACCGTTGAAGTCGGTCACGACGGTGGCAAGGAATCCCAAGCTGTTCGCCGCACCTTCATCGCTGTTGGAATAGATGTTGGTGAAGTCGAGTGAAGTGTTGGTGCTGCTGGTGATGGTAACGCTGGTCTGTTTCTTAATCTGGCCCAGGTCCTTTTCCTTGAAGCCGGTGGCCTTGACCAGTAGGTTCTTGCCCAAGTCAACGTGGCTGTAGTTGTAGGCGTAGCCTGCGGTAATGCCGGCGTAGCCGTTGCCGGAAAGCTTGAATCCACCCACAGAAGCGGCGGATTTTGAGCTGATGGTGACGGTGTTGCCCTCAACGCGCCCCTGTTTATCGCTGTTGTCGGCAAAGGTAATGGATGCCCTTGAGACACGGACTCCCATTTGCGGCAATGCTGCCGTTCCGTACTTGGAAGAGGAGGACTTGGTAAGATACTTGAGGATGTTCCTGCCTAATTTGTCGGAGTCAACCTTGACTACGCTGAGCGCGGAAAGCAGCTTGGCGGAAGCCGTGCCATCCCAGCCCGGTATCATCGAAATCAGCTTGGGGAAGCCACTGAATGACGCAGAACTAAAGAAGTCGCTGCCCCAGCCGTTCTTGTTTGTGGCGGAGATGGTGACATTCCCGCCAGCCTGGATATCGACACCCTTGCCGAACTCTATGTAGGTGTTGCCGTATCCCTCCGCGGTGATGGAGACATTACCGGTTGCCTGAAGCTTGAAGTTGTCTCCCACGGTCAAACTCGTCGGAGAGAAGGCATAAGTGCTCATCAGGGCATTCACCTCCGATCTTGTGCGAATACTGAAGGTGAAGTTGTTCAAATTCTGTAGGGTTACGCCTCTCCCAATCTTAAAGGTGCAGACGGGAGTCACGGTGTGCCAGGCGGATTCTGTGAGGGTGAGGCTGTGCCCATTGCCAACAAGAAGTGTTCCGTTATCAATGGCGAAGCGGCGAACGGAAACTGTTAAATCCTTGTCCAGCGACATGGTTCCGCGGAGTTTTACCAAGTTGTAGCCGACTTTCCAACCATAATTGGCGTACTCTGAATTGTCTGCATTACTGGTGCTGTACAAGTTGAGCGTCTTCTGGATGAAGTCGCGGGAGATTTCATCGACGTTGTTGATGTTGTAGGCGGTGAGCACTTCGGGATTCATCAATTCGATAGTGCCCAGCCCCGCGGTTCCGTTCACCTTGTATCCCTGCGGGGATTGGAGAGCGTACTCCGGTGAGTCGAAGGTGATGGTGCCGCCCACGCCCCTGGCGGAGGAAGCATCCAGCGAGGCCGTTCCGGTGACGGCCAACTTGCCTTCGGAGGCCAGGTAGATGGCACCGCCCTCACCCTCTCCGTCTCTAGTCTCCCGGCGGGCGGTCAGGTTGCCCGCCACCTCCAGCAGCACGCCGTTCTTCTTTTCCGGAGCCTGCTCGGGTTCCGGCTGGTCCTCTTCCTTTTGCGTGCCCGCCACCAAAGCGATGGAGCCATCGTTCTTTTGTACGGAAACCACCATGTCTTCGCGCTCCAACACCTGGTACGGGCGGGAGGTCAGGGAGGCCCCCTCCGCCACGCGCAGGGTGGCTGTCTCGCCCGTGGCGCTGGCGTAGATATCACCGCTCTCCACCTTGCCCGCCAGCAGCACGGAGGCCGCCTTCGCCGCATCCGCACTCACCGTGGCGCTCAAGTCGGAAATCAGCTCCGACCGGGCGGCCTGCGTGACGGTGGCGTCGCCCGACATGGAGCTGGCTGTGATGTCGATTGTGGAGGCCGCCCCGGTGGCGGTCGGCAGGGTTTTCAGATACTGGGCATAGCGCTGGGTGTAGGCCACGTTTTTTCTGTTGATCACCTCCTCGGAGTCGCCCTCCTTCACGGTTTCCGCATCTGTGCGGTCCAGCTTGAGATTACCCACAGCCTGCGTGACGGTGAGGCGGGAGCTGAGCTTGGCGTTGTCGGTTAGCTTGACATCGGCGTTGCCGCGGGTACCCATGGCGATTGCCGATACGGTCAGCGCACCCTTGGCTTCCACGGTACCGTCCACCGTGATGGAGGCGTTGCCGCCGCCCACCGGCGTGAACGTCATCTGTTCGATATCTTCCGTTTCATTGGTGGATAAGGAACCCGTGGTGGAGGTTATGAGCACATCTCCGGCGCTTGCCAGGCTGCTGCCCTGAATGTTCACGCTGGAGTTGCCGCTCATGGCAGAGGCGCAGATGGCCAGGCCGCTGTCCTCCGCCTGTGTGGATTGAATGGTGCTGCCGGTGATAGTGATGATGGCCTCTGCCGCATTCGTGGTGGCGGTGGCGAAGATGCCCACCGTGTCCGCCACGATGTTGCTGTTGGAGAGCGTGATGCTCACGGTGCCCTCAAAGGTGCCGTCCGCCAGCTCGTTGGCGGCGTTGAGCGTGAAGCTCGTCAGCTTCTCCCCCGGCTTCACGAAGATGTTGTTGAGGACGATGACGCGCGCCTCCAGCGTGTAGTCACCGCTCACGGCCAGGTTGGACAACTGCAGCTGGTCCGGGTCAATGTAGACCCAATCGGCGTTCAGCGCGCCGCCGTCCACCTGCACATCATCCGCAAAGATGGCAACTTCTGTCTTCTTCTCAGGCTTCTGCTCCCTGGCCTTGGCAACCCTGCGGGCCTTGGCGGGCTTCTTGCCGAAGCTCAGGCGGCCGTCCTGGATACTCATGCCCTTGGTGTCCACCTTGCGCTTGCCGGTGTTCACCATCTCGCGGAACTTCACGCCGGTGTTGATCTCGCCGCCCTTCACCTCCACCTTGCCGGCGCGCATTTCCACACTGTTGCGGGCGTTCACCTTGCCCTTGATGGAGATGGTGCCCTTCTCGTTGATGGGCATATCACCCGCCAGCACGGCCTGCGTGGCGGTGGGGGAGA
>CALCWC010000075.1 GCA_937905985.1 uncultured Verrucomicrobiales bacterium
TCGTGGGCAAGACGGGTGTCATCAACGTGGGCAGCATCTCCATGAGCACGCCCACCGCCGCCTTTGTGGAGCAGCTCATTGCGCGGGACGGCAGCATCTCCCCCACCGCCACGCAGGCCGTGCTGGCGGGTGATATGCCCATCAACGAGAAAGGCACCATCTCCATCAAGGGCAAGGTGAACGCCCGCGGCACCGCGGAGCTCCGCGCCGGCAAGGTGGAGGTGAAGGACGGCGAGATCAACACCGGCGTGAAGTTCGGCGAGATGGTGAACACCGGCAAACGCAAGGTGGACACCAAGGGCATGAGCATCCAGGGCGGCAAACTGAGCTTCGGCAAGAAGCCCGCCAAGGCGCGCAGGGTGGCCAAGGCGGAGGCCAGGGAGAAAAAGACTGAAAATCCTGAGAAGAAGGCGGATATCGCCATCTTCGCGAATGATGTGCTGGTGGATGCCAGCGCGCTGAACGCAGCCAGCGTTTATATCGACCCGGACACGGCGGAAATCTTCGGAACCATCAGCGGAGAGTACATGGTGGAGGCGCGCGCCATCATCGCCCACGACCTCAGCGTGAAAGCGGGGGAGACGCTGACCAGCTTCACGCTGTACGCCGCCAACGAGCTGGCGGACGGCACCTATGAGGGCAACGTGAGCATCACCCTCTCCAACAGCAACATTGTGGCGGACGAGCTGAACATCTTCGCCACCGCCACCTCCAACGCCGCGGAAGCCATCGTCTCCATCACCGGCAGCACCCTCAGCGCCGCCGCGCAGGAGGGCGGCTCCCTGAGCATCCTCGCCACCTCCGCGAGCGGCAGCGCGCGCGTGGAAATCAAGGACAACAGCACCCTTTCTGCCACCGGCGGCGTGGACGTAGCGGCGGTGAGCGGGCAGGGCAATGCCGCCGTCACGCTGGGCGTGAATTCCTCCGCCTCCGCAGCCACCGTTTCGATGGCGGCTTCTGCCATCCGCGGCAATGCCGATACAAGCGTGCAGGGCAACATCTCCGGCAAAGAGGATGTGACCATCACCGCCTCCACGGGCATGATGTACTCTGATTCCGACGACGACCGGCCGGTTGCCGAGATGGAATTCAAGTCTGAAGGCGGCGGCAACGCCAAGGTGACCGTGGCCGGGCACGTGGAATCCAAGGGCGCGCTCGCCGTGTCGGCGGTTGCCTTGGGCACCTACGGGGACGCCGAGACCGACATCACCGGTTCCGCCGCGCTGAACGCCACGAACACCGAGGAGAAGAAGGTGGGCAACCTGGAATTTGAGCGCAGCGAAGATTTAACCATCCAGGAGGACGACTCCGAGGAGGCGATAAACGAAAAGCACCAAAAATACCTGGACGCGTATAAGCAATACCTGAACGGCCTGGACAGTGCCACCGCAGCCATCGGCACCATAGACATAGCAGCCACCTCCACCGCCGGCAACGCATCTGTCAAGCTGAATCCTTCCACCAGGGTGGAGTCCAGCCTGGCCACCGCCATCAGCGCGGAGGCCGCCCAGGCCGCATCCGTTGTGCTGGGGGGCAACATCACCGGCGGCGATATCTCCGCCTCTGCCAAGGGCAATGCCGCCACACTGCGCGTGGAGGAGGCCGGAACACTGCGTGCCAACGCGCACAGGGTGTTTGTGCAGGAAGGCCTGATTGCCTCGGTGGAGGAGAGCGACGGAGAGATTTCTCTGGAGGCCGGAACGCATGACGGGGACCAGCCCAATCCCGAGCCGCTTCCGGCAAAGAGGGACGGCGTGCTGCTGGAGGTGGCGGGCACATTGACTTCCAGCCGCGAGACCAGGGGATCCGGAGGGGACGCCGGCGCCATTTCGCTGGTTTCCGCCGGCAAGCTGGTCATCGGCGAGGGCGCGAGCGTGAAAGCCACCTCCCGCATGGGGGAGGGCGGCATCATATACCTTGAGGCCCCGGAGTACGATATGCTCGGCAGAGCCTACTGCTTCAATGTGGATGGCGGCGCGGGATCGGGCAGCATTCTCTTGATGAATCCCGCAGAGCTGACCGGCGAGAACATCAACAATGCCGACGAGATTTCCCAGGCTTTCATCCAAAAGACACTGGGCATGGACCTTCTCGATGCCGACGCGGGAGGAAAGTGGGATTGGACGGGCGGCTTCAGCGCCGTCTCCCTCTCCGGCACAATCAATTTGCAGGCCGATGTGACCGCTACCGTTGGCTCCTCTCTCATTGCGGACGACACAAAAATCAACTGCAACGGGAATAGCCTGACTCTCACCAATAGCTACGGGGACCATCATGGATATGGCCGCACGATGACCATCGGCAACAGGGTTTCCATCAACAAGGCCAAAAACTTCACCATCGACTACAATTTCGAGTCGAAGCTGGAAAGCTATTTGAGCACCTATTTCGGCGCTGCCACGCAACTGAAGGTGGGAGAGAACTTCAAAGTTGAGGCTACCGGCGATGTCACCATCAAATTGGCCGGTATGTACAATACCGCCATCTCGTTTGGCAAAGGCGTCGACATTAAGGCGGGCGGGGATGTCACCATCAGCGCCACGACCAGAAACGGCCAGGGGTCCAACATGTTTGCATCTGCCAAGACGGACGTGCTCTCCAAGATAGTGAAGCTGATACCGGGCATCCAGGATACAATCCCCGCCAAAGTCATTAGCCAAATCGGCATAGTCAAGTTCGATACCGACAAGTTCGTCAAGCTGTTCGTCAAGTGGGCCAAGGGCAAAACTGTTGGCGACAAGAGTATTGACGGCAAAAGTTTGAATGTCCCGCAAATAGGGGTGCGCGTTTCCCGTGCCTCCGTCACCTTTGCCGACAACGGAACAACGAAGGAAGGACTCAATGCCGGCACCATCGAGGGTAACAACGTCACCATCGCATCCTCGTCCACTGCCCGCGTGAGCGGCTTCAAGTCCATGGAGAACGGTTATGCCGGAATTTCTCTCGGCTACATCTACAACAACAGCAAGGTTGACCTGGGCGAACACCTCACCATCACCGCCGGGAAATCCAAGGAGGGGGGGAAGGTGTCCGTCACCAGCACCACCAAGAGCACGGTGAGTTTGCAAAACGTGTACACCAGCGACAACAAGACGGCTTCCGTGGGTGTGCTGCTCTCCGCGGGAAACGACTACAACACCCTGAACATAAACGATAGCGTGCAGATAAACGCTGCAAGTGACATCAAGATTGGCACCAAAAGCACCATCGAGGCCAAACCCTTCATGTCCATGAGCTCGGGAGATGAGCAGAAGGTGGAGTTGGCCGAGCTGCCGGAGGGAGACACCGGAGAAAATGAAGATAACGACACCTCCGGGCGCGGCTCTGTCATGGTTGGCATGAATCTGCTGGTACATGAGAACAAGGCAACCGTCAACGGCAAGCTCACATCCACCAGTGGAAACATCGACATAAAGTCAGAGGATGTAATCACATCGACCCTGACCATGAGCGCCAGCACCAAAAACACTATTGTGAAAAAATCCCAGGATGATCCGCGGAAGGGGGAGGCGATGGAGTTCGTGAGGGATGTTTTCGCCAAATGCATTACCCTAAACCTGGGACCTATTAATATCATCGGAGACCTGGACGCAGATACAGTGAAGGCCTTTGCGGAATATAAAGGGATTCTTCGACTCATCCCGACCATAGGCAAGTATGAAAACAAAACCAAGAATTTCTATAAGGAACTTGCCGGATTCCAAAACCGGGAAGAAGCGGCGAAGTTTTGTTTTGATGTCGCCATTGCCGCCGATATAGTCATCTCGAACAACACCTTGTTCTTCGGCGGCAAGGCGGAGGCCAAGAAAGGCTCCGTCACGCTGGGCGCCACCTCATCCATAGAGGCGGCCTGCGGCGCAGAGACCTCCATTTTGGGTGTACCCGCCGAGAACGCGGTGTGCGTATCCTTGTCGGTGCCGGTGGTTTCCGGCACCACCAAGGCGCAAATCGGCGAGAAAGCCACCATCACGGCAGGCGGGAATATCAGTGTCAATTCCGCCACGAAACTGCCGATGTCTTTGGACGCTGTGGGGTGGAGAGACTGGCTCAAGGCTGTGCAGAACACAGGCAAGGACCGCCCCGCCGATTTCATCAAGGCCGTGCGCGGATCGCTCTTGTATCTCAGCAGCTACCAAGACAACGGGGAATTCGGGGTCCTGGACTCCCTGACCTCGTCGCATGCCTCCACCTACATAGGCAAAACGGGTGCACGCGAAGAATCGGCCACGGCTGGAGCCGGGGGGCTGGTGGTGGATGTACGCAACCTCTACACCACAACAGTTGTAGGAGACGGGGCGGTGCTCACGGCGAACGGCGATATCAACCTCACTTCCTCCGCCCAGGGCAAGCAGGCCACCGTTGCCGGAAAGCTTCCCGTCTACCTGACCCTGTCTTTCCCGCCGTACCAGTCCTCGCTGTCGGCGGATAACGGCTACGGTGCCTCGTTAATCGTGGGGAAGAAGTCTCTCAACACCGTCACCTATGTGGGTGCGGCCACGCTGAATGCGCACGGCCTGCATGTGGATGCCACGGGAGACGCCTTCATGCTGGAAATGAGCCTTGGCAGCATCTTTGGCGCCAGCGGAAATGCCGCCCAGGGCAGTGTCAACATCATTCTGGAGGACAAGATGACCGTCAGCGAAATCAGCGGCGGCGCCACCGTCACCCTCACGGGTGATTCGCAGACCAGCCACAAGGGAAGCGTTACCGCCACGGACAAGAGCACCCTGCTGAACCTTGCCGGCTTGTTTTCCGGCGGCGACGGCAGCGCCGCCGTAGGCGCGGGGGTGGCCGTCACGGTCAACAAAGCCTTCACCTCAGCCATGCTGGGCAACCAGCTTGCCATCGACAAGAAGTTCGAGGATACTTGGAAATACATGGTGGGCGATCCAGCCAAGACCTTCGTGAGCAATCAAGCCATCACCCTGAATTTGGGGAATGGCTGGAATTTCAGCGTTGATGCGCAGAACACGGGGGTTATGGTCAATGTAGGCATAGCCGGCGCCCTGAAACGCAAGGCCCCGCAGCTGGACGCGCCGGAGCAGGACGAGGATGAGAATGAGGAAAACGGCGCCACCGTGACCGGCACCGTGGCCGCCAACGTGGGCGTGATTTTCAACGCGTCTGATGTTGTCGCCAGGCAGAACAAGGTCAATGCCACAACTATTGCTGTGGGCACCACCCCTTACTACAGCGACATCACCACCAAGGCAACGGAAAAAACCACCATCGTCTCTGTTGCGGCGGATGCCGCCATCAACGCATCGGGGAAGAGGGACACGCTCACCATGGCAGGTGCCCTGTCTGTCAACATCGGGAGAATGAATACCACAGCCAACGTCACGGATTGCAACTACACGCCGAATCTGGCAAAACCGTTCGGCAAGTTCAAAGTCGACGCGAGCAACACCTCCACGGTGGTGGCGGTGGATGTGGCGGCGGGAGCGGGTGCCGCCACCGCCGGCATTTCTGCCGGAACCGCGTTCAACCGTTTGACCGGCAACACGACTTCCCTCCTTTCCGGGGGCAGCGTCACATCGAACAACGTATCCGTCACCTCGCTCACAGACATGGCATCCTTCTCCTTCACGCTGGGATTAGGGGTGAATATGAAGTTGACCATCAATGCCCGTGGCGAAAGTGTAAACAGAGATGAAAACGGCGGAACAAGCAACGGTGAGGACCTGGCAGACGCGAGCATACGCGAAGAGCTCGAGGCCGCCATGGCCAGGAACGATGCGGATAAGAACGAAAAGAACTTTCAATCGGGGGAACTCCTCAATAATGGCAAAAAGTCGGATTCCAACGAGGAAGACCTGGAGGACTGGGCAGTAATCGGCGAAGAAATCGGGGAAACTTTACCCGAAATGCTGGATGACAATGGCGTGGCCTTCGACGCCGGCGCGGCCATTGCCCGCAATGTGCTGACCATGAACAGCTCCGCCATAGTGGAGGGCTGCACTGTCACCACGCCCGGGGAGCTGGAAGTCACGGCGACCGACACCTCCGTCATCACCGCCATCAGCCTTGGCGGCGGGATAGCGAAGGGAAACGGAACCACCATCGGCTCGGGCGGCGTGTTCACCTTTGCGCCTGTGAACTCCACCACTACTGCGGCCATCCGCCAGAAGGAGGGGGTGACAGGCAAGCTGGCCATTGAGGCCGGCAAGCTGACGCTGCACGCCAAGGACAACCACCGCGTGCGCCTGTGGAGTTTCGGCGGCGGATACGGCGAAACCGCCGGAATCGGCCTGGTGATGGCCTGGGGCAGTTTCTCCGGTGCCCTCACCCTGGCGGAGATCAACAACGTGGATGCCAAGATAAAGAGCCCTGATGCCAAGATAAAGAGCACTGCGGACATCCTGGCCTCCTCCGACCTGTCCACCACGTTCATTTCCGCCGGGGCCTCCGGCAGCGCGGGCGATGGTGCCTATGTCGCCATCACCGGCATGGTCAACATCATGAAGTTCAACAACCAGGTGATCACCCGGATCAAGGACAGCAACCTGACCATCTCCGATAAGGACGGCACCTTCAAGGCGCTCTCCGCGAGCAATCGCACGTTTACGGACGGCGTGGGCGCTGTTGCGTTCCGCGCGAGCCAGGGCTCACCCGGTGTGGGCGCGGGAGCGGCGGTTTCCCTTGTGTACGTGGGCGGCAGCGGGGCCGGGGAATCCAACCTGACGGAGATGATGGTGGAAAAGAGCACCATCAACAACAGCGGCACCACGGAGCTTCTGGCAAAGAGCACCACCCGTGGAACCGCGGCGGGGCTCAACACATCCGTTGCGGCGGGCGGCACCCTGTTCGGCCTTGCCGGTAGCGGCAGCTTTACCTGGATGACCGATTACTCCTTCACCCAGGTGGACATCAAGGACTCCTTCTTCAACAAGCGCGACAAGGCGGTGGAGGCAGATAAAGACGCCACCATCATCGCGGATGCCTCCAGCAGCAGCGACCTCACCTTCGGATTCGGCACCCTGGCCCTGCAAATCGGCTCCAAGGCGAAGCCCGGCGCTGCCGTGGGCGCCAGTTTTGCCGCACTGAAGGACAATGCCACCACGGCGGCCACCATGGTTGGCGGCGGTGTGGGCGATACCGCGGGATTCTACCTGCACGCTGCCGGTAAGGCGGACCTGGCCGCCCTCGTCATCGGCGGCGCCGCGTCCGGGATGGTGGGCGTCGCCGGCGGCGGCCTCACAGGCACCATCAACCACCAGGTCACCGCCTACATGGAGGATTCCGTTGTAAACATGGACGGGGCCCTCACCATTGCGGCCGACAACACCTCCAACGTGGGCAAGGGCAAGGGCACCCGCTTCACGATTGCCAACGGGGCTCTGGGCTTGTTCGGCGGCAGCGCCGGCGTGGATGTCTGCATGATCAATGTCACGGACACCGTGCTGGCCAAGGCGCACAATGTGAGCGTGCATTCCGGTTCCATGGATGTGCTTGCGAACGAGTACAGCAGCGCGGATGCCGTCTCGGTCAATGTGGCGGGCGGCCAGTTCGCCGGGCTCAACGTGAGCGTTGGGCGCGTGGTGCTGCGCGGCGTGGCGGAGGCCGCTGTCACGGCAAACAAGAACAAGACTACAGATGGGGCGCTTGTGGGCATCACCACCAAAAAGGCCGGCGCGAGTACCGGAGACAATGGTATTATCGGCAGCTCCAGCGGGGATTTGAACGTCATGGCGAACAACGAACAATGGCTGCGCTCGCACCTGTGGCTCTTCTCCGTTACTGTGAATCCGAAACTGCCGTCGGTGGCCGGCAACGTCTGCGCCAATTCAATCAACCTGGCAGGCACGGCCAATGCCATGATAAAGGGGGACATGCCCCTCACCCTGGGCGGCGATCTGGACATTGCGGCGAATACGAACAGATATCTCACCAACACCACCGTGCCGGTTTCCGCCGCCATATCCCTGTTTGGAGTGGGTGCCAACCTGGATTTCAATGTCATGCGCGTCTCGAACAACACCTCTTCAGAGACCGAGCAACAAATAAAGGATGCGGCGGCAAAGATCGACGATGAAATCAAAGGCATCGCCGCGCTGATCAAAAACGCCAACATCAAGCTGACCGACGATGGCAAAGTGGATCTCGGTACTGATGTCGGAACCGCCATGGGCGATGCCGAAAGGGCAATAAACTCAATATCGAAAGAACCGCAGACCTCCGCCGTGCTCGACCTGGGCGGGAAGGATGCCACAGGCAATCCTGTGGCGGGAACCGCCAATGTGGCCGGCGATGCCGTCATCCTGGCCAAGGACACCATCAAGACAGAGCCGGTCACGGTCAACGTGACGGGGGGCATGCTGGCTGTCGGTGTCCATTCCATTGGGATAGACTTGGCATCCACGGTGAAAACCACAGTCAACAACACCATTCTCAATACCCAAAAAGGCGACATCTTCATAGACGCGGTGCAGGACCACGGCGATGTTTTCCGCAATGTGGGAGTGACCGTGGGAGCCGGGGCGGTAGTGGTCTCCAAGCACAATTGGAAGGACACCGCCACCACTACAATCAAGCTGGAAGGCAAGACAAAGCTGAATGCCGGCGGTTCTGTCGCCATCGCATCGGATTCCTCAATCCATGAGGATTACCAGCACGTCAATGTCGCCGTGTCCGGTCTCAATGTGGCCTTCGTCACCCCCACCTTCACCCAGAACGACACCAACACCATCACCTTGGGCGAAGGTGTCTCCATCACGGCGGCCGGCGATGTCACCATCAAGAACAAAACCACCAGCAATTTCATATCCAAGATTTACGATGCCACGTTGCAAATTGCTGCCGCCGGTGAAGTGCGGAGCGAATCCTCGCTGACCTCAAATCAAAACCTGACGACAGGCGAGGGAGTCGCCATCACGGGGTCCTCCGTCAACATCCTTCAGGAAGGCAAGCGCACAATCAACATGGAGACGCTCCACCTGGCCGTCAGCGGTTTGAAAGTTTCCTTCCCGTTCACAACCATAATAGACACGGTGGAGGCCACCCTGAGCATCGGGAACGGGAACACGATTGCCGCCACGGGCGGCGCTCTCACCATTGCCTCGGATATCACGAGCAAAACCACCCTCTCCTTCGCGGGTGTCAACGCCGGTGGCCTGAGCATTACGCAGGCAGGGAACAATTTCCTGGAAGATATCGAGAACGAGACGAAGTTGGGCAACAATGTCGTGCTCCGGGGGAAGACGATGACCGTTCGCGCCACCAACTCCCACACGGCTGATATGACCGGCTTCAACATGGTGACTTCCCTTATCAGCGCCGACAAGCTCACCACATGGAGCGGGGGCGGCGTCTCCAGCGATGTCACCATCGGCACGGGGTTTGACGCCGCAGGCGATTCGCTTACCCTGGAGGCGAGCAATACGGACCAATACATCTACACCGGCAGGAAAGTTTCCATATCTTTGTTGCTGAGCCCGTTCGGCAAAAATGAGTTCTCTGCATGGGGGGACTCCAAGGCTGCCGTCACCCTGGCCGGCGGCAAAATCGATGTCAAGGACTTCAACGCCAAGGCAACAACGGATGTATCCCTTGTCATTTCCCAGATTTTGGCTGGCGGCAGTCTCACGGTTGATGTGAACATCGGCGCAATCGCGGAAAATCTAACCCAGACCGCCGATGTGACCCTGGGTACGGATTCCAACCAGCTGGATATCCTGACGGACAACGCCAGCATCACCGCCCACAACAAGCACCGCATCGGCCCCATGGAGGGTGAGAGCTCCCTGGTGGTCGGCGCAGGCTTCGGTGCCCTGTCCGGCAATTCCAAGGGTGAGGCCGATGCCAAGCAAACCATCACCGCCACGGTGACGCTGGGCAAGAACGCCAAGCTCCGGCGCCGCGCAGATGCCGCGCACTACATGCAGTGGCAGGACTACCGGACAGTCATCTCCGCCACCAACGATGTGGAGAACGACATGATGATCAAGCTGACCTCCGCCGGCTTTCTGAACGCCAACTGCACGGTCACCACAAACGATGCCACCACCGCCACGGCCACGCTCAACCTCAACGGCACCATCGACTCCTGGGGAGACACCGAGCTCACCGCCTACTCCCACGTGAAGCACTATATGGTCAACTCCGTGACGGGCGGAGCGGTTATCCCCACGTTCCACTCCTGGGTCAAAAACACCATCAGCACAACGGACTCGGTGAACATCAACGGCGCCGTGGAGTCCATCGGCGACATCACCATCCAGGCCGGCAGCACCGCCGGCCGGTACAAGATGGTGGATGGCAACACCGTGCTGGGCGGCGACGACGACACGAACCGCACCATCTACAGATGGGGCGCGGGGGCGGCCGACATATCCAACAAGCGCAATGAAAATCTCAACATCAACGACAATGTGCGCGCCGGCGGCGAGCTGATCATCAGCAACGACAGCTCCGCCAACACGCTGCGCAAACCCTTCAAGAAGACGGGAACGTCTGCCGACTACGCAGATGCCTCCGTTAACACGGCGGCAAACGTGACGGGCAGCGTCACCCTGGGGAGTGGAGCCGAGCTCTATGCCGGCCTGAGTTCCGCCGTCTCCCTGGGCTTCTATGTCATCGGGGGGCAATTGACCCCTGTGATGACCTCCGCGCAGAAGATACTCGACGGCAGCACGCAAGAGGACGGGGTTTGGGTGGCAAGCGGCAGTGAGATGCTGCAGCCGCTCTACAGAATCGGCAAGGAAAACGACAGGGAGCGCCTGTATGTCAATCCGCTCACGCTCCCGGGCATGGCATTCCGCATAGAGACCAAGGCCGCTCAGAGTGTCTTTAGCGGCAAGCTCAACAGCCCCGGAAGGCACGGCGTGGATATTCTCTTCGCCGATTCTTGGATGGGCGATGCACAGACCGAGGGCGTGACGCTGCGCGGGTATGAAACCGGGCTCATCTTCAACCGCCAGGCGGTGAAGGATGCCGTGAAATCCTGCGCCGAACTCAACCTGTACCTCAAAGAGGGCGTCTCCATCCGCAGCCTGGCGGCGGGCAACCTCTACATCACCGGCAGGTACGAGTTCCCGTACAGCACCTTCTTGGCCAAGAGCGAGCACGACCTCGTTGTATCGGGTAGCGTGAACTGCGGCAACATTGTGTTTGAAGCCGGCGGCAACTATAAGTTCGACGACAAGGACAAGGACTTGAATCTGTACGGCCCGCAGGCCATGTACACCGGGCTGATGGAGCAATGGGAATCCAGCATTCCAGGCAAGATCAGCAAGCATGCGCAAGATGTGGTGAACAGCAGCGGCAGGGGCGGAAAATCGGGATGGGACAACAATCCCAGCCTGTACAAGCCCGAGGACCCGTACACGCATACATACTCTGCCACGGATGTGAGCAAGGCTATCCCGGCCAGGGATCCCAAGGCCCCCACTGCCAAGGGCTCCATCAGCGCTTCCGGAACGGTGTCCATTCTCGCCAAGGTCGTTGATATCAACGGAGAGATATACAGCGGTATCGCGAACTCCGACATGGTCATCAAGAACGACTTCAAGGTGCTGGCGCCCGACGGCAAGACCCTCCTTACCCGCACGGAGGCGGACGCCCTGTACAAGCAGGAGGGTTTCAGCGTCTTTAAGCTGGACGGCTACACGGGGGTCTCGCTCACATACGATGCGAAGAACAAGAGCATCTCCCTCAACAGCCTCTCCACCCTGGAGTGCGGCATCACCATTGACGGCATCATTGTCAACTCCAATCCCACCGGTGCCGCCGGTCTCCATGTCGCCGGCAGCTGCCGCGATATCAATATCGACAACCAGACCGGCCTGGACCTCAACATCGGCAATGTGGATCTCACTACAACAAAGTCTTCCGGCATTACCCTGATCAACAGGGGCACCGGGGAAACCACCACCTATACGCCGAACGCCCAGGGGGAATGGGTATGCCAAGTGCAAAAGACCGGCGCCACCACCTCCACCACGCTCGGCCTGGGGGCCCAAACAACCGTATATGACAGCACCGCTAATTACCAGGTGTTGCTGGAGAGGCAAACCAAGTGGGCCGTCACTGAAACGGGGCGCCTGACCTTCACGGGCAGCGTGGACGGTGCCAAAAAGGACGATATTTGCAACAACGGCATCGTTGGCACCAAGAAAACCATTGTCGACAGGCTGGAATTCGCCTTCAATGACCCGTCGAGCAAAGGCGCCTTGGATGCCTCATACGTCGAATATGACGCGGCGCATCCGAACGGTTTTGCCGTCTCCACGAACACCCTCTCTAACAAAATACTCGCCGAAGCCCCTAGACCGTCGGGGCCGAATCGTTACCTGTACACGTTGAAATACACCAATACCAGTGATGCCAAGCTCTATGTCAATGCGGCCAACAGCGTCATGGTCCACCTTGGCGACTGCACTTCCGCCAACTCGGCGTTGCATGTTGCCAGTGGGAACGTGAACTTCCGCGGCACCCTCACCGCAACAGCCTGCGGGGTGACCGCCGGAAATGCCATCACGGCCGGGGAGAAGGCCCGCCTCAATTGCGACCTCATCAGCATGACCGCCCAGAATGGCAGTATCGGCTCAGAGGAGAACCGCCTCTACTTCAACGCCGACACCGCCAGTTTCGCGGCCGGGGGAGACCTCTACCTCGCCCATTTCAGCACGGCCGGGCGGAAAGATGCCAACCAATTGAGCCTGCTGGCCGGGCAAAACATCGACCTGCGTTCTGATGGTGCCATCAACAGCCTTGACTTGAATGTCTTCAGTTCCGCCATCATTGCGGCTGATGGGCAGATCAACGTGACCGGCGGCCGCGCCGGTGACGCATCGGACAAGAATCTGGCCCTCATCACCCTCAGCTCGGATAACGCCGGCATCAGCGTGACAGGAGGTGATTTCACCCACGGAATCCTCACCGCCACGGCTGAGCGGGATGTCAACATCGTCTCCAACATCGCGGATTCCGCGCTCACCCTCGACTACGTGGAAAGCCGCCGGGGGGACGTGTCCATTAATTCGCCCGGCGGCATTTACACCGTGCGCTCCGCCGACATGAGCGACCCCAAGGGCGTTGTCAGCTTCGGCAGCTCCACCTCCTATGACAAACAATCCGAGGCGGCGCAGAAGGCGTTTGCGGATGACTACTACGCCAAGCTGCTGTACTGTGTGCAGCTGTACTACGAGAAGGACGAGGATGGCAAGTACACCCACCGTGCAGCGGACGGCGAGACCTTCTCCCTGCCGACCGTGGAGAGGGATGAGGAGCTTGCCTCCCTGTACCAAACCTTCGAGGATATCTACAACTCCGGCCAGGGTGACTACCTTGCGGGGGTCATGATGGCGCTCAGCGGCACGGATGCCGTGGAGGGCACCGCCTTTAACGACACGGCGGCGGCGCTGAGCTACCTGGCTGCGCACTCCGACAAGCTGCACAACTTTGCCGAGGCGTACTACAACAAGGTCATGGCGGAACTCACCCGCGAAATCCGCGATATTTACGTTCCCAACGAGAACATCGACTACGGCCTGTTCAATGAGTCCACCTACCGCCTCTACTGGTTGCGCGACAGCGAGGGCCGTCTCGTCTACCAGGATGGAAACCGCAATTTCATCAGCCCGAAGGACACCGACGGCCAGCCCCTGTTCGATGCCGATATGTGCAAGGCCATCACCGCGCAATTCAAGTCCCAGGCCCCGGCCCGCGGGCAAGGCTCCGGCATCTACAAGGCTAAAGACAGCGATCTCCTCCAGAACCTTGCCGACGGCTCAAGCGGAAAGGCGTCCGCCTCTATCGTGGCCGGGCAGTTGAAAGACGGCCCCGCCGCCTTCATCGGCGGCAAGCCCATCGGCGATATGATGCCCACCGTCGGAGCCAAGAACGGCACCGTCACGCTCACCACCGACAAGGAGCACGACATTGGCGACAGCGCGTTCCACTTCATCATCAAACCCATTGAGGAAGCGAATGGCAAATTCGTCTATTCCGATTGGGCGCAAGCCTTCCTCTCGGATATCAAGAGGAATGTATGGGAGGGAGTGCGCGTGGCTGAGAACAAGGCGGAGGGGGAGTTCTACATCACCCTCTCGTCCATGAGCTTCTCCTTGAGCAAGATTGACTCCTTGATCAAGGTCTTCCTGCAGCATGCGCTGCCCTTGGATATAGAGACGCCAGAGGGCATGAATCTGTGCCGCGTCAGCCTCCGCAACTATTTCGGGGTGGATGCGTCGGATTGGAAGTTCAAAGGCGGGAACCTGCTTCTCGCCGTCAACGGGGATGTCAAGCTCAGTGATGAAACCATCGAGGCCAACAACCTCTTCCTCTCGTCCACCGGTTCCATCTCCGGATCCCTCACAAACACCGGCGGCGGCTACGTCAACCTCTATGCGGACGGAGGCATCGGCTCAAAGGATGAAGCCTTCAGCATCGGCGGAAATTCCGTCTTCACCCTGGGCAGCGTCGGGGATGTGTTCCTCAATGTCCAAAATGAGGTCGGCATTGGTTCCATCAGTGGCGGGCATGTCTCCGTGGACGCCCGCAACGGCAACCTGACACCCACCCGCCACGACGGTCTGGATGTAGTGGCCGGGTATATCGACTACTACGGCAACCTGAACACCGGGCTTAGCTTCCGCACCACGGGAACAAGCCAGGGAACGGGCGGCCTGCACTGGCACGGCGGCGGCAGTTCCCGCGACCTCGCGTTCAACGCCCTCAACACATCCTACACCTTCTGGTTTGTGAATGAAAGCGGCATGGATCCCATTGGCAAGGTCAACATCAAATACAGCGGGCATTTCGTGGCCAGCGGGTTGCCGAAAGCCGGGAACGCCGCGTTCCGCCAGGCCGGCGCGGGTACCAGCGGCCACGTCTTGGAATTCGCCGGGGACCAGGTGTTCGACACCCTGACCCTCGGGGGGGACGGGGCCTACACCGTCATCTCCCCGGGAACGCTGACTCTCACCTCCTCCGCCGTCAATATCGGCGGCGATGCCACGTTGCGCCTCGCGGGGATTGGCAGCGTGGATGGCAACCCCATCCACATCGTCAGCACGGGCAACCTCTCCCTCGGCAACTTCAACGCCCCGGATTCCGCCTGCCTGGTGCAGAAGGACCTGGTGATCGACAGCACCGGCGTCATCACGCTCAATGCGGTCACCAGCACCGGCACCATGGTCCTCAACGGCAGGCGCGGCATCTCCGGCATGGAGCTCAAGGCCCGGCAGATTGTTGCCAACAGCCCCGGCGGCGGCGTGTTCCTGAACGCCGACACCGAGGACCTGAGCGGCTCCTCCTGGAATTCCTTCGTGGCGGACCTGGAGCCCCTGGACAACGGCACCACCGTCACCATGCATGATATCTCCGCCAACGCCATGACCGCCACGGTGCTCGTCCGCTCCCTCTCCAAGGAGCTGAAGCTGGGCGGCTCCATCTCCGGTGCCGCGCTGCGGTTCTACAGCACGGGAGACATCGTGCTGATAGGTGGTGACGTGCTGGATTCCGACTATCCCTTCCTGGATGTCCAGAGCAGCCAGAATCCCAATGTGGAGACGATGGCGATAGACCCCGTCAATGCGGACCTGCCGGAGCGGTTCGTCTGGGACATCGAGCACAGCTTAGATGACGCCTCGCGGGACAGCAAGGAGGTGCAGGAGCTGCGCCGCAAGGTGGACGGGGAGGATGAAATCCCCACCGTGCCGGCCCTCCGCTTCTTGGACAAGGACGGCAACACCGTCTCACGCGAGCAATACTCCAACCTCATCACCAA
>CALCWC010000076.1 GCA_937905985.1 uncultured Verrucomicrobiales bacterium
CCGCCTTCGCCAAAGGCTTCGGCGTGACGAGACCGCCGCGCCATTATTTTCAAATCGCAAATCGTCAATTGTCAATCGTCAATCTCCTTGACCCGCGCGGCGTTTCAGGTATAGTGGTGCGTGGACGCATACGCGGCCACACATGACTGTTGCCATGAAGAAGACACTCGTATTATTGCTCCTGCTGGCCGGGCTTACTGAGGAAGCCCTGGCTGAAACCTTGACTTGGTGTAACAGCAGGAAGAACATGACGTGGAGCACGAAAACGAGTGACACGAACTGGAAAGGCACAAGCACTCTGCCTATATCTAAGTATTTCACGGACGGATCTGACGTGGTGTTCGGCGATATTGGCAGCGGGGAGGTTACGCTGGTAGGCACGCTTGCGCCCGCGAGCGTGACGGTGGCTACAGGCAATGACTACACATTCGCCGGGGATGGCGAACTGACCGGCAACGCCATGCAGCTAGTCAAGGAAGGCGCAGGCACGCTTACCATCAACACCTCCAATAGCTACAAGGGAGGCACGTTGCTAAAGGAGGGTGCGCTTGTGCTGGGGGACAGCAACGCCCTCGGCAACGGCAACGTCACTATGGGCGACAACACTACATTGAACCTTGGCACAAAAATTCTCTCTAACAACATCACGCTTGAAGGTTCCGCCACCATTGGCGGCGGAACGCTCAACAGTGCCCTCTCCGTGGGCTATGGCAAAAAGCTAACCCTGTGCGGCAACCTCTCAGGCAGCGGCACCATCTCCCTGGACCTCACGTCTGTGCTGGACCTTGACGGCAACACCCTCTCCAACTCCGTCACCACGCGAATCAACGCCACTATTCAAAATGGCACGCTCAGTGGCGACGTCAACCTCAATGGAACAATCTCTTTGATAGGTGATGTCTTCCTCACGGGAAACGTCACTCTGGGCCGTGACGTAAATCTGTCGCTCGGCCAAAATGACCTCTCCTGCAAAGTCACCCTGAGTGGCAACGCCTCCATTCAAGACGGCACGCTCAATAGCGACATCGCCGTGGGCGACGGTTGCAGCCTCCGTGTGTACAACATCGGCACAGGTAATGGCAGCATCACCCTGGGCGACAAAGCTATCCTAAATACGACGAACTCATCCTTCAATGCTGTCACCATGTCTGGGTCTATTGCCTACATCAGAGGGGATTTCAGCGGAAACCTAATCGTGGGAGCGGGCAGAACGCTCTACTTAAGAGACAACCTGTCCAAGAATACAGAAGGGTTAATCACGCTGGAATCTTCAGCGGTTCTGGATCTGCAGACATACAGGCTCATGGTTACATCCGTCACTTTGACAGGGGACAAAGCCACCATCCAAAACGGCTGGCTCCTAAGCGACGTTTCAGTGAACGCCAATCAGACGCTTTATCTCAAGGGCAGCATGGATGTTGGAAGAGATGTTGCTCTTGCCGATAGCGCCAAGTTGGCTATCACCGCTGAGGTCGGATTTAAAGGCGGACAATTCAGAGGAACCGGCACTATCGTTAAGGAGGAACTGGGCACTGCCGCTCTCGACTTCCAAGGGTTGAGGCTATTCTCCGGTTCCTTGGATGTACAGGAAGGAGGTCTTAACATCTTGAGCGTTGACGGAGGCTTAGACCTGGAAGTGGCTGATGTCACCATAGCCGCCAATGGCACGCTGGGTGTGTACAAGAGCGCAACGGTAGAGGAGAGCAACGAGGGCGCGCTTATCATCAAGAACGGCAATACGCTCACCGCCGGGGCTGATGCCCACCTGAACGCCGACCTAATTATGGAGGCGGGTTCCAAGCTGGATGTGAGCACTGCGCAGGAGGAATCGATGGGCAAGGGCATCGTCATGGGCTGTGCCGTCACTCTGCACAGCGGGCTGGTGCTGGTGGACGAAACGCACGACAAGGCACTCTATCCGGACATCAACGACTACCTGTTCGAGTATCTCAGCCACAACGACGACTACTACCTGTACGACAGCGTGGAGGAACTCTACATCCAGCAGGGCGACGAGACGAAACCGGTGAGCCACCTAGATTTCGTGAATTGGCGCAACTTCGACATGGATGCCAGTCGCATCTTTTCCAACCTAAACGAGAACACCTATGCGCTGGTGTACAACTGGGATCCCATCCATGAGAACGTGGTTGCTCTGCGCATGATACCGGAGCCGACGACAGGCTCCCTCTCCCTGCTGGCGTTGGCTGGACTCTGCGCCCGTCGCCGCAGGAAGTAAGCGAATCTTACTAGTTGTATCCCACGCCCCGCTAGGCTTTGAGCCTTGCGGGGCTCTTTTTTTGCTCCCGGCAGGCCGCAGTTGCGTTGTACTTTCTGACACCCGAGCTTGCCTCTGACAATCATCTCTGTTGAACCAGGCTGGAGGCTCTGCTATACTCGGCGCAACTTCCCTTGCACTCCGTGGAGCCCAGAACATACATAGCCGTTGACCTCAAGTCATTCTACGCCTCGGTGGAATGCGTGGAGCGCGGACTCGACCCGCTGGACACCAATCTGGTGGTTGCGGATGAAAGCCGGACCGACAAGACCATCTGCCTGGCCGTCACCCCGTCGTTGAAAAGCCACGGCATATCCGGACGCGCCCGCATGTTCGAGGTGCGCCAGAAGGTGGCGGAGGTAAACCGGCAGCGCAGGTGGCAGGCCGGCGGTTTCCGGGGCAAGAGTGTCTTCCATGGGGAGTTGGAACGCGACAAGACCCTGGAGCTGGATTTCATCATTGCCCCTCCCAGGATGGCGTTCTACATGGAGTACAGCACCCGCATCTACAACGTGTACACCCGCCACGTCTCGCCGGAGCACATTGTGGTGTACTCCATCGACGAGGTGTTCATCGACGCCACGCCCTACCTCTCCACGTACAAATGCACGGCTCACGAGCTGGCACGGCGCATCATCCTGGACGTGGTGAGGAGCACCGGCATCACCGCCACCGCCGGCATCGGCACCAACCTCTACCTGGCCAAGGTGGCCATGGACATCATCGCCAAGCACGTCCCGGCGGACGCCGACGGCGTGCGTATCGGTGAGCTGGACGAGACGGGCTACAGGAGGCAGCTGTGGACGCACAGGCCGCTTACGGACTTTTGGCGGGTGGGCCGTGGATACGTCCGCAAGCTGGAGGAACACGGGCTCTACACCATGGGCGACATCGCCTTGCGCTCTGTCCGCCACGAGGAATCACTGTACCGCATGTTCGGCAAGAATGCCGAGCTGCTTATAGACCACGCTTGGGGCTGGGAGCCTTGCACCATGGAAGCCATCAAGGCGTACAGGCCGGAATCGCGGAGCCTGGGCTCGGGCCAGGTGCTCCAAAGCCCCTACGAGGCGTCCAAGGCCAAGCTGGTGCTGAGGGAAATGGCGGACAGCCTCTCCCTCGACCTTGTGGACAAGGGTCTTGTCACCGACCAGATTGTGCTTACCGTCGGCTATGACATCGAGAACCTGACCGATGCTGCCCGCAGGGGTGGCTACAAGGGCAACGTCACCACGGATGCCTATGGACGGCAGGTGCCGGCTCCCTCCCACGGTTCCATCAACCTGGACCGCTTCACATCATCCTCGCGCATCATCGTCCAGGCCGTGGCCGAACTGGCCGACAGGCTGGTGGACGGGAAGCTGCTTGTGCGCCGGCTGAACGTGGCGGCCAATCACGTTGTTCCGCACGCCCAGGCAAAGACCCGGGAGCCCGCAGAACGGCAGCTGGACCTCTTTGTGGATCAGGAGGCGGAGCAGACCCGCAAGGAGCGGGAAACGGCCACCCTGGCCAAGGAGCGCCGCATGCAGCAGGCCTTGCTGGATATACGGGCCAAGCTGGGGAAGAACGCCATCCTGCGCGGCATGAACCTGGCCGACGGAGCCACGGCCAAGGAACGCAACGCTCAAATAGGGGGACACAAGGCATGAGTGGCGGCATGGACAGGTACCGCGATATTATCGACATGCCCCACCATGTCTCCAAGAACCATCCACCCATGGGCATGGCGGAGCGGGCGGCGCAGTTCTCCCCGTTCGCGGCCCTGGCCGGCCATGACGCAGCCATACGGGAAGCCGCCAGGCTGACATCCGCCCGGCCGGACTTGGATGAGGGGGTGAAGCTGGAAATCAACGCTGCCTTGCAGGCTGCCATGTCTGACCGGGACATGGTGCTGGCTATCACCTACTTTGTGCCGGACTCGCGCAAGGAGGGAGGCTCGTTCGCCCAGGCCACCGGGAGGGTCCGCAAGGTGCAGGCTGTCGAGCAGGTGGTGGTTCTGGACGACGGAACGGCTATCCCGGTTGGAGATATGGTAAAGGCCGTGCCGGTATGGCGGGGATAAGGGAAAATTGTAGCCCGCAGTTCCTTCATTCCAGCATACCTCTTGTAGGCTACCTTTGATGCGGTTGGAATCGCTTGCACAGCAAGCGAAAATGCGGCCAGTTTCTGTTTGACACGTCAGATGGAATCCTGTATAAGCCAGCTACGCGGCTTGGGACAATCAAAAACAAGCCGGAATCCAGTCAACCTACAAGCCAACCGCACGCTAGAAACGCTCATCCCCGTTCCATGAAGCTCCACCTTCCTCCCCCCCTGCTTCACTCAATTCTTAGCATCCTGACCACGTTCGGGATAAGCTGCACTCTCCCTGCTCACGGCGGGGTGATGTTTGACTGCGTACCCATTTCCGTTTACACCGACTACGGGCAGAACTGCGGGCGCTACGTTGCCGGTCAGGTCAACGATATGCTGGCAACGATTCGAGTCCATGATGGCGGCGTAGCAATTCCCTATGTGGGTGCTAAGTTTGAAGCCGAAGGCAAGACTCAGTACACGCTGCCGAACATGGTTGACTTTTCCTCCGGCGGCTCCTTAGCCTATGACGCTGCGGTGGGGTACGGCTTCATCGGTTCCGTGACCCATGCGGGCACGCACAACCCGAACTATGCCGCGCCCCTTGTGGGCAGTGCCAATGCCGTGCAGTACACAGGCATTGAATACTGGAAATCCAATACCGGCGAATACCTGAACACCACGGAACTGGGCGACCGCAACCTGGACCTTAAGCTCACCCGCCTCAGTAAGCTGGTGACCGATGTGCGTACCGAGGATGCCTTCAGCACCACGGGCTCACCGCAGGAGCTGGAGGGAAAGATGATTTACCGCGTAGGATCGGGCACGATGGTGATGTACCACGTCAAGGAAAACGGCATGCCCGACCCCGAAAGCGGCGTCCCGCTGCCAACGATATGCGGCGGCTATACCTATGTGTCGGGCGGTGTGCAGGCTATCGACTTCATCCGCATCGATGAGCAGGAAGACGGCAGCTTCGCCGCCAAGTCAGAGGCCATGAATTACAATAGGGAGCGACATGCCTGGTCTGGCATGCAGAACACCTACGACTATGTGACTGGCTCCAATGTCTATGGCTTTGATCACCCCATGCCGGGGCTCTGCCTTACCGGCGATTCGGGCAGCCCCTCATGGATTTGGGATGAAGCCTCCTCTTCCTATAAATACTTCGGAGCCATGGCCTCGGGTGAATCCTGCGCGGGGGCCATCATCGGCAGCGGAACGGACTGGATGCCCAAAATCCTTGAAAAATACAACGTGAACGCCACGCTCGGCAAGGGCGGCGACCACACGGTGACCTTCCATGCCGTCGATGTCTTGGGCGAGGAGTTCAGCGGTTTGGACAACAGCGGCAACACGCTGACCATCCAAAAGAAAATGGGCTCGCTGACCTACACGGACAGCGACGGTCAGGCCGCGAAGACCGATTTTTGTGGAGTGCAGAGCGGTGTCAACACATGGAATGACCTTGCCAACCGCAAGGACTTGGACAACTGGTTCAACTACGGCGGGGGCTATCTGAATTCGGGGCGCAATGTTTCGGCTGACTCCGGCATGATTGACCAGGGCGAGTTGCTGCAGACGAACAACATTGTGCTCACTGCGGTGGACAGCACCACCTATTCCCTGAAGCTGGATGCCACCGTAGATACGGGCATCGGCTATCTGCGTCTGAGCAAGGCGGAGGGCGTTGAAACCGCGTGCTTCAAGCTCATCTCCGGCGGCCAGGATGACAACGGGCAGGATTACCAGCTGAACACCGCAGGCTTTGTGGTGGACCGCGGGGTGACGATGGATATCGCCCTGACCGCCGATGCGACCTATATGCGCGAGTGGCGCAAAGTGGGCGCGGGCGACCTCGTTATCAGCGGCTCGGGCAACAACAATGTGCTGCTCAACATTGGCGGCAACAGCGAGGGTGCAAACGACGGCGACTGGACGTCCCCCCACCGCGAGGGTCGGCTTATCCTGAACCGGCAGGGCGGCTACGCCGCCTACAACGTGTTGGCAAGCACGGGCAGCACGGTGGTGCTGGAAGGCGGGCTCGGTCAGGTAAAGCGCAATATCACGCTCGGTGCGGGCGGTGCCGTGTTGGATTTGCACGGGCATGATTACGAGTGGAACAACAGCGATACGAGCCACTTCTCCCTGTACATGATGGCGGAGGGTGACACGCTGGCCAATTACAGCGGCAGCGCGACCGTCACTGTCAAGGATACGCACTCGGGGCTTGCCGGCATCAGCCAGAACTTCATCGGCGCCTTTGAGGACTCCGCCGAAGGTGCGCTGGACGTGGTGTATGACGGCGGCGGCAAGTGGACAATGAACACCGTGTTCACGGACCTTACCCATAACGGCGGCAGCTCGTTCACCGTGAAAAGCGGTGAGGTGGTGCTGCAAGGCACCCTGACACAGCATGCCAAGGGCTCTGAATCCGGCACGAACGGCAACCGCCTTGTGCGCGACAACGACTGGCACTATGCCCACGCCAAGATGAATGTGGAGGTGCGCGAGAATGCCAAGTTCACGCTGGGCAGCCACGCCTTTTTGGAGGGAAATGTGCAAGTGAAATCGGGCGGTACCTTGGAGCTTCATCAGGCAGTCAACCACGCACAGGAATATGTGGAAGGCGGCACCATGCTTGAAGATGTAGCCATCTACAGCGACCACTATGGCCTCTCCAAGGACAGTACTGTGAGCAATGAAGGCACGCTGCACGTCAAGTACGATGCGGGCACCGATGCCGACACGACCTTCAAGGGCAAGTTGAGCGGTAGCGGTGCCGTAGTGTTTGAGATGGGAACGGACGGTGGCACATTCACGCTGGCGAACGGAGCCAACGATTTTTCCGGCACCAAGAGGATTGAAAGCGGCGGGCTCGTCGCCACAAGCAAGGCCGCCTTGGGCAATGTCAATGACCACAAGTATGAAATCGGCGCCAAGGGTTTTCTGGCCGTAGAAGGCACAACGTGGACGACGGACTCGGTGAAGAACTATATCACAAGCGCGTCTGAGGGCGTGTTGGCTCTCACGCAAGATCAGGCGAACGCCATTTCCACCGAGGCCATTCCCGGGCTCATCATCGGTGCCGTGGGTGAGGTGACTTACGGCGCGGAAGATGCCAAGCTGGCCGCACTCGACGGCAAATGGCGACTGGGCGGCGGCGGCGGCACGCTGACGGTGGATTTCCTGCTCGACGATGACACTGCCACGCTGGAGCTGGGCAACGCCTATACCAAGGGCACTGTCATCCTCACCAACACGGGCAACCACATCGGCAATATCATTATGTATGGTGGTGTCACCCTGAAGGGGGATCCCGCCGCCCTCGGCGGCGCGAAATTGGAAGTTCCATACGGCAGCCGACTGACTGAGGCATCGATTTCGGAGATTTCCGCGCTGAACAACAATTCGCGGGGTGTTCTGCTGGTGGAGAGCGACACGGAGGAACCGCTGAACCTGACGCAGCACACCGAGCTGGCCATCGGTACGGACGGCGACACCGTTCTCAACCGAACAATTACCACGGCAGATGATGCGGCCTACCGCTTCGGCGGCATCACAGGCACGCTGACTGTCAACTGCGCGCTGTCCGGGAATCACGATTTGGTGGTGGATAACCAAACGTATAGCAGTGGCACACTGGTTCTCAACGGTGCCACGGGGCTCACGGGCAAGGTGGAGGTAATGGGCTATAATGAAAACCTCACAGCGGAACGGGCGGGTGACATCTGCGTGAAGCTCGGGCATAACAATATGCTCATCAACACGCAGCATACCACCGTCAGCAATGGTGGCGTGCTGGATTTGAACGGCACGAACCAAACGATTCGCAACCTGAGCATCGGGGAAACGGGAGCCCTGACGGATTCCCTCGGAAACAGCACCCTTTCGCTTTCCGGCGAGAATAATAGTGTGGCGGGTATCCTGAACGTCAACCATCTGCACGCGAACCAGGCGACCGTAGAAGTAGGCGAACAGGCCGTCTGGAGGGTCAGCGACCTCTCGCTGTCGGATTCCGTCTTGAAGCTCGGCAACGGCAATCTGAACGGCTCGTTGCAGGTCACGGGCGGTACATCTACGGTGCAGACGTCAGGAACGACTTCCCTTGCTACGCTGCAAACGTCGGCGAATTCCGTGCTGAATCTGACGACGGAAGCGGCCTCCATCGCTACGCTGCAAACAGAGACGGGGTCCGTGCTGAATCTGACGACTGACACGCTGACACTCTACGGCACCGACTACAGCACAGGTGCCGCGGGCAGATTCATTCTGAAGGCAGACCGCCTGAACATGTCCAATGGCGATGGAACAAGCATCGGCGGCACGCTGGAGCTGGCACAGGACACAACGCTGTACAGCGACGGCAGTAAGAACAACATGACGCGCTCCATCAGCACCCTGTCGCTTGCGAACGGTGCCACCGCCACGCTGGATTCCCCCTCTTGGAACACCATCTGGAACATCGGTGAACTGACAGGCGATGGCAATCTGTTGTGGAAGGCCAACACCAACCACAGCACACCTTCCCGGTTGGTGCTCGGCGGTGACAATGGATCCTTTGCGGGCAAGATTACCGTGGAGCGCACGGGCGGTGCCAACCGCAGCCGAGCATGGCAGACCTACCTGGAACTGGGACATGAAAACGCCGCCGCGAACGCAGAAGTCACCCTCAACGGGCAGAATGACATTTCGATGGTCGCCCTAGCGCTTAACGCCGATACCGTCCGCATGAAGGGGCTCTCCGGCAACGCCCACGCCGCCGTGTATGCGGGAGCCGCCGTGGCGGACCCCGCCCTCATCAACACTGCGCCACTGAGCACTCACAATACAACGCTGCTGCTGGAGGGCGAAGAATCCTACACCTACAGCGGCACGATTCTGGGGGATGACACCCACTGCATCAGCCTAAACAAGAGCGGCAGCGGCACGCAGACCTTGAACGGCAAGTCCGTGGTGCTGGGTGATGTTGACGTGAGCGGCGGCGCGCTTGTGCTCGGCGCAACGCAAGGCCGCATACACGGCAACGTGGTCGTCCGCAACGCCAGCGTGAACTTCAATTCAGCCTCGCTGGAGGTGGCGGGCACCATTTCTGCCGAACATGCCTCCGTCAACCTTCAGCAAGCCCTGCAATCCGCAGCGCAGAACACGCTCAGCTTCAGTGGCAAGGGCAACACGCTCAGCGGGCAGGTAAACCTGCAGGACGTCATCGTCGGTAGCGGGGCCGAGATGACGCTGACGAATGCCGCCGTTTCCACGGTCATCCACAACAGCGGCACCGTGAATGTGGGCAGCGACACTGTCTTTAACGTGACGCAGGCGAATTTTGCCGCCGCCGTGCGTGAAGGCCAAGCCCTGACGCTCATCGAGGGTCAGGGCGGCAGCGTCGATGCACCGACAACCACTGTCATGGTGGGCGGCACCGCCCTCGCAGACATGCTGGCCACCGGGCAGTCCGTCTCCTACGGTACGGAGGGCGGCTCCCTGACCGCCACGGTTGCGTTGGCGGACAACAATATCATATGGACGGGGACCGACTACAAAATCTGGGACCTCAAGAAAAGCAGCAACTGGAAACAGCAGAGCGATTCCGCAGTCACCACGGCCACGGCTCTCAGCAATGTAATTTTCGATAGCAAAGCCACCCGCTATGTCAACGTGGCGAGCGAAGGCGTTACCGCATGGAACATGACTGCGTTGTCCGGCTCCTACCTGTTCCAAGCGGGTGCCGTCACCGTTCTAAACGATCTCGACCTGCAAGGCACCTCTTATGTCCAGCCCACTGAGAAAATGACGGTCCTCGGCGATGTAAGCGTAGCCGCAGGTACCACGCTGGCGGCTTCCAAGGGATTGGATGTGGGCGGAACAGTCTACCTGGGCGGCACGCTGAACATCGGCACCGTCAACAATGACGAATTGAAAAGCGATATCAGGGCCGGGCAAGGCAGCGGTGCCAATGGTACGCTGACGCGCTCCAAGGGGTCGGAAGGCACGCTCAAGCTCAGCGGCACGGTGGAGCTTGCCGCCTTCAATGCCGTGAATGCCACCGCGGCCAATGTCACTCTGTTCAGCGGTGAAACCACGGTCGGCACCATGAAGCTCACCTCTGGTGCGGCGGCAGTAGCGGGCGAAGGCACGCTGAGCATTGAAGACGCGGTGACGCTGGGTGAATCCGGAACACAATGCGGCAGTTTGGAAGGGCGTGACGGCGAAGGGAAACGGCAGTATGCCATCACCGCCCCCGCAGCTTCAACCGCCTCTGTAGAACACCTGAACCCCGATGCCGAGATGGTGCTGCACAGCAACAGCATCACCAATGCCGCGCTGAAGGGTGCCGTGTTGACGACCGAAGCAGGTGCTGAAGTGAGCGTAAAGGATGTACGCTTCATGCAGGCAGACGGAACGGGGATTTCCCTCACCGCAGCGGAGGGGAAAGAGGCGGGAATCATCCGAGGGCAGACGCAGATGACCGCTGCGGGAGACAACACCTTTACCCTGGGCGGCACGGGTGAACAGCTCGCTCGGCTGGATGTCATGCTGCTGGCGCTGGATGCAGGCACGCGCCTGGAAATGGCGAATGTGACCTTCGGCGTCAATTCCTCCGCCGGTGGCGAAGCCACGCTGGTGGCCAACGAGCTGACGGTAGAGGCCCAGCTGAAGCCCCTCACCTATGGAGACGCCGCACCCACCCCGGTGGAGGAACCTGTGGAAGTGGCCAGCCTCACCCTTACCAACATCCAGGATGTTATCATAGAAGGTGCCGGGGAGGACAAGGGGCTGCTTGTCCACCTGGTGGGTATGAGCAATTTGGGCAACGCGCAATGGCTTCAGGTTGACCTTGGTGGGAAAGGCCAGTTCGCAGACAGCCTGGCCGTGACCCTACAGTACGAGGATGCTTCCGGGCAGCACAGTGTGCGTGGCCAGTACACCATGGAAGATGTGGAGGTGCAGGCTGCAGCCGAAGCCGCAGCCCAGAATCACGACTACGTGTACTTCAGGCTCACCGGAACCGTCCCGGAACCCGCTACTTCCACGCTGAGCCTGCTGGCTCTGGCCGCGCTCGCCGCCCGCCGCCGCCGCAAGTAAGGCGACAAGAGATTTCAATCTCGAAAAAAGATGTCGTAATCTCATTTGAGTTTGCGGGCTGCCCGGAGAAATCCGGGCAGCCTTTTTTCACGCTGCAGCATCGCAGGCGCGCAGGCGGATATGGCTGCAATCCCTCTGTGACGGAAGTGCCGGAAAATTCATGTTTGGTAGGGGGCTCCGCCGGGTGGCGGGGCTCCTTTTTTCTTTGTCGCGCTTTCCATGAATTTTAGCCGTTTTGTCGAGTGCTCCTCATTTTTTTCAGCGCCTCAACGAATTTCTCTTGCCATTTCCACAAAAGTGGGCTACCATTCCTTTCATTATGGGGCGCATTGTGCCCCTCTCTCAAGATTTTGTGCTAAACGAAAAAGAAACAACATTAGAAAAGACACTATGAAACTCAAACTCAACAAGACACTCAGGGCGGCCCTCATCGCCGCCATCGCAACCGTGGGATTCACCCTGTCCCAGGCTCAAGCTGATCAGCAGCTCAACATCACACCCACGGCGATTCCGACGTCAGGCGGTGCAGGCAATTCCGGCTTCACATGGACAGATCAAGGTGTGGGTGATTCCTTAACCTCCTGGCGCCTTACATTCACGCTCAAAGAGACACGCAACCCCATGCTAGATCAGCCGCTTCTCGGCACGAACGGCACTACTGGTACGGCTGGCGGCGATTTCTTGAAGGTGATAGCGGATGGCAGCTTGACACTCGTGCCCACAAATAACCCGGCATCCCTTACCACGGCTTCCGGCGTTGTGACGTACAACACGCCCGTTGTAATTACCCTGCAGTATGTGGCGAATGTCGATGACCAAGGGGTTTCGCTCAATTCCGGCACGTATTCGCTTTCCGTGGGCGGAGGCGATTTTATCACCCTTGACGTAAGCAATGATCCCAACACCGTCTTCTACGGAAACTCCAACAGTAGCAAGACGAGGATGTGGACCAACTCCAAGATGGAGCTTTTCTCCGACATTAGCCTGTACAAGTTGGCTGACAAAGTCGTCGAGATTCCCACCCTCACCTGGCACGGCACAGACGGTTCCGTCTGGAGTAGCAGCGTGTGGTACGACGGGGAGCAGGAGGGCCAGCCCTACACGCCGGGAGCCAAGACCGTGTTCGGCGCCGGTGAATACGCCACCACGGTGAACATCACCGATGCCCAGCAGGCTGGTGCGGTTTCTGTCAGCGGGCAAAACTACGCGTTCAATATATCGGGAGATGGCTCGCTTGCCACAGATGCCCTGACGGTCAACTCCAGCCTGTCTGTGACGGGCACGGGTACACTTGCCGTGACGGGCAGTGTTTCCCTTGGCGACGGTGCGAGTCTCGAGGTTGGAGAGAATGCCACGCTGCGCCTTGCCTATGCGGATGCCGGCGAGCTGCTGAAGACCGTCACCGGCGAAGGCAACGTGGTGCTTGCCGCCAACACGCAGTTGGCGGGTGTCACGGACCAGTCCAACCCGGTGAAGACCCTTGCCACCGGCACGCTGACCATCGACCACTGCCAGCTCAAGCTCGGCAAGATGGAAACGGGCGGTTCCTTCTCGGACTACTACGTTGATTTAAGCTCTTTCAAGAGCATTACGCTGGACAACGGCACGCTTTGGGTGCACACCGCCCCCTTGACAGTCAAAGACGTCAAGGTGGTCAACGGCACCAGCACCATTCACATACAGGACAAGTCGGGCGCGGACAAGGAGTACCTCACGCTGGCTGGCACCACCACCATTGATGCCAACAGCACGCTCAAGTTCGTGGGCGCGTGGAAGGGCCAGACCGGCATCGAGCTGCTGGCGGGCGAGGGCACGCTGGAACTGGCAGGCCCCGGTGAGACCGCCAAGTACCACATCGACGGCGGTTCCATCGGCAAGATTATCGTCTCCAGCGGTGTCGTGAGCGCCACTGCCACGAACATCACCACCGATGCCCTGCAAATGACCGCCGGCACCCTGGCGGTTGACGGGACGTCCTCCCTGGGTGCCATCAACATCGGTCCCGGCACGCTGACCATCAACAGCGGCGCCACCGTTGCCGCCGCCTCGTTGAGCATCGCCGACAACAAGAAGGCGACCCTGAACATCAACGGTTCCCTGGACGTCTCCGGCAAGTTCTACGCGATCGGCTGCACCAACACCACGGACATCATCGGTTCTGGTGAGGGCAGTTCCCTGACGGTGGGTTCCCTGGACATCTGCAACGTTGGCACCAACTTCAACCTGCGGAACATCACCATGACGGTGAAGGGTCTGGCCAACGCGGGTGACTTCCACAACAGCAACACCACCCACATCGACCTGAATGCGGGTTCCGCGCTCAACCTGCTGGGTGCGGTCACCTTCAAAACCTCTGACAGCAAGTACTGCACGCTCAACGTGAACGGCGGCGCCCTCACGGCCGGCGCGGACGAGGAGGGCGTGGTGACGCGCGTGTTCCAGAACATCGCGGCCGGCACCAGCGGCGGCACGGTTGACTTCCTCAACGGCAGCAACACCGTTGCCAACCTGGACATGACCGCCGGCAACCTGGCCGTGACGGTGGGCGAGCACGCCAGCTTGACCCTGGCCGCCGGTACCCTCATGAGCGCCATCGCCAACGAAGGCGTCCTGACCATCAACGGAGCCATCGGGTTGGACAACATCGGCGAGGAATGGGTGACGACCAATCCCTACGGATACGAGGGAAGCGATGACACCGAGAACAACGGCTTTGTTGCCTCCGCCCTCACCAAAGTCACCTTTGCCACCGGCGATGGTTCGGTTGTCCTGGGCGAGGGCGTTGAAGCCGCCATGACCTACAAGGGCTACCACGGCACGGTGACTGAAGGCGTCTTCAACGTTCTGCAGGACGCTCCCGACCACTCCACCTACCACCTGAACAGCGCCACGGAAGAAAGCCTGGCGACCGCCATCAGCGTGGGTGGCACAGACCTGAACCTGGTCATCATGAATGCGGGCACCAACTTGAGCGCCACGGGCGTTGATGCCACGGTGGACACGCTGCGCATCAACACCACGGGAGGCGATGCCGCCACCCTGACGGCCGGCACCGCCAGTTTCACCCACCTGATTGGCGAGGGTGAAGTGGATGTGGCTGCCGAGACCACCCTGACCGCGGCCAACATCACCGTGGCGCAGGGCAAGGAACTCACCATCGGCGGCGAGGGTGCGCTTCATGGCGTCACCGCCATCAACGGCGCGGGCACCACCCATGTGGATGCCGCCGGTGTCGCAGGTGGCGCGCTTGCCATCAGCGGTGGCGGTACCACCACCTTCGGCGCGGACGAGACCATCAGCCTGGAGGGCCTGAACATCTCCGGCGAAGGCACCACCGTGACATTCAACAGCCTGGTGACCGTTACGGGTGACGCGCGCCCCTCCGTCGGCTATGAGAATCCCTCCGCCTCCGGTGCCACCGTCACCTTCAATGCCGGCTTCGAGTACAATGGCACGAACGGATACGGCCTGCTTCTCGGCAACGGCAACACCGTCTATCTGGGTGGAACAACCGATTTGAGCGACAAGAACGTCGGCATTTCCGCCACCGGCAAGATTGTGCTGAATGAGGGCGCCGATGTCAAATTCGGCAGGGTCATCAACACGTCCTCCAACAACAACAACAACGGTATTGTGGAGGTGGCCGATGGCGCCGTGCTGGCAACCGTGGCCAATGCCGCCAACTACATCACCACCCTGACCAATGCCGGCGAGGTGACGTTTGGCGGTTCCGCCACGATTGTCACTCTCAACAACTCCGGCGAGCTGGCGTTCGGCAAGTCCGCCTCGGTTGCCAATCTCGACAATTCCGGCGCTCTGACCGCGAGCGGCAATATCACTGTGACGGATAGCTATGCCAACACCGGCTCCATCACCGTGGTGGGTTCCAAGCTCTCTGTCAACAACAGCGCAGAGAGCCTGGCCTTGGGCAGTATCGTGCTCGACAACGGTGAACTCAACATCAACTACGGTGGCGAGGGCCGCGTGCGCGACATAGGATCCCTGGCGATTGCCGGCAACTCCAAGCTCACCCAGACCAGCTGGAACAACTTCATGCACATCGGCGCCATCAATGATGTGGATGTCTCCCAGCCCGGCAGCTTCACTTGGGAGATGAAGACCGACCACTGGTCCAACTCCGTCCTCTACCTCACGGGCGCGGGCAACTTCAGCGGCACCTTCACGGCCAAGCGCACCGCCCACAGCGGCAACAACGGTGCCTATCAGGGATATGTGCAGATTGACGATGCGAAGGCCCTGCAGAACGCAGTCCTGAACGTGGTGGGCTACCAGAACAACGCCGATGTCGACTACATGTCCGTGGCACTGCACACCGCGACGGTGGAGACCGCCGGCTTGAGCGGCAACGCCCAGGCCATCGTCTACGCCGGCGTGGCTGACAACACCACCGGCTCCGGCGATAACAAGCGCGGCCAAATCGCTCCCTCCTCCGTTGGCACCTCCACCCTGGTGCTGGACGTGGCGGAAGACGCCGACCTGACCTACTCTGGCGCTGTGCTGGAAGGCATCTCCCTGCAGAAGGACGGCGCAGGCGCGCAGACCTTCAACGGTGACATGTCCCGGTTCAATGGTTCCGTCACCGTGAACGACGGCACGCTCACGCTCGGCGGCGACAACACCTACACCTACTCCGGCCCCACCGTGGTGAACGGCGGCAAGCTTGTGGTGGAGGGTGTGCTCGCCAACTCTGAGATTACCGTGGGCCAAAACGCCACCGTGGAGAACAAGGGTAGCGGCGCGCTTACGCTCGCCGGTGTCGATGTGCAGCTGACTCGCATCGAGAACATCAGCGGCAACGAGATGTCGATGAAGAACGCGGAAGGTGTGCTCTCCCTGAAGGAGCTGACCATCGGTGCCGCCAGCACCGTCAGCTTCTACGACAAGGCCGACACTCCCGCCGAAGGCACCATCACCGTCACGGAGACTCTGACCGCCGGTGGCGGCACGCTGCTTGCCAACCTGACGGTGAAGGGCGGCTCAACGCTGGATATGGTGAGCCTCAATAACGAGCTGGCGACCCTGACACTGGGCAGCGAGCTCTCCTTTGCCGAGGACGGCCTGGTTTCCCTGAGCGATGAGGTCATCACCCTGCTCAACGGCATGGAAGTTGACGGCTACTGGGATATCTTCCAGACCTACGAGGGTCGAAATCTGGACTTCGTCGGCGACTACGACGGCGCTTGGTTCGGCTCCCTGTTCAACCGCAACGGCAAACTGGTCAACGTGGAGGGTGACTTCCAGATCGAGGCCACTCCCGAATACTTCCGTCTGGTGAAGAACAGCATGGTTCCCGAGCCGACGACCGGCACGCTGAGCCTGCTGGCGCTGGCTGGCCTCTGCGCCCGCCGCCGCAGGAAGTAAGCGAACCTTACTAGTTAATTCCCGCCCCGCTTGGCCTGCTGCCTTGCGGGGCGGTTTCCTTTTTTGACACGAGGGGAGTGGGTATGAACATCTTTATCAACCCGCAATCCGACAAGGGCGCGCCCGTGCTGCAAGCCAAGAAGAAGCGGCTCGGGCGAGAGGCGGCGGGATGGAACGCCGCCGCCCGCGAGCTCAAGACGAGTGTGCCAGCCTGGGTGAAGCGGCTTCCCGGCCTTGCCGTCCACACCCCGCTGGACAACGGAGAGCTCCTGCTCCCCTATGCCCTGGTGCAGGACGATTCCTTCATCCAGCGCGCGGAGTTCTTGGCCGTCGTGCAGTTTTGAGGCGGGTTGGACGCTTACAGTTTTCGCAATGCTGTAGACTTGTCAGCCATCATAAGGCTTTGATTTTAGTCAATATAGCAACGTCTCTGTCATCCTGGCGAATTGTGCGCGTGTTTGGCAAGAATGCCCACGAAGGAGAAAAATAAACTTGTTCCAACTTTTGGGCTTGCGTAAGTATTGCGAATGCTGTAGGGCACTGTAAACAACGCAAACAATTGATTTGTTGAAAGTAACAAAAACGCCGGCGCGTCCAAGGCTTTGGAGTCCGCAACCAGATACCCCGTTCATTCCACAGAAAAAATTAAGGTTCGGCGGATTTTAGACTCGCTACAGTATTCCGAATACTATAGCACAGCTCGCCGCCCAATATCGGCATCCACGTTCCGACTGACCTGAAACGTGTACGTTTCCCCAGTCGCCACTTTGATGTCCTCCTGCAACTTGGTGTGCTTCTTGGTCCCCGTTACCAGTGGGCCTCCGATGAGGAAGTGCGGATGCTATCTCCGCTCCAGCTTCTCGCCGTTTCCATACACCCCGGCACGGGTGTCAACAAGCCCCACCCGCCGGGAAGCGGATGGGGCCGTGATTTGAATCTTGAATGCCCGATAGCTCCTACTTCTTCTTGGGCAGGAGTTCTACGGAGCCGTATGAGTTGTTGCCGCCGTTGGAGCGCACACGTGCGATGATGTGGCAGCTGTTGTTGCCGGTGGCATCCGCGGGCACGGTGAAGCGGTACACATTGTTGGAGGAGGGTGTGCCGGCAATGCCTTCGTGCTTCACATCCGCCACAATCTTACCGTCCATCTCAATCTTGACTTCCGAGATGTCCAGACGGTGGCTGCCGCGCACAAAGCGGAAACGCACGCCCTGCGCCTCCTGCAGGTCCTGTGCCGTCACGGCCCAGGAAACCTCCTTCCAGTCCGTTCCCACCTCTGCGGGGGACCAGGAGGCCACCTGTTTGCCGTTGTCCTTGGGCTTCAGGGCATCTGCGGAGATGGGCTTGGCCTTGGCGATGAGCTTGCATGCAGCCTCCACGGGGTCCTTATACGGCTCAACCTTGGAGACGCCGTGCTTCTGCTCCACCCAGCTGAGCTCCCACTTGCCCACATCCACCTTCTCGGCGGGGTTGAAGCGGCCCTTCATGTGGAGCTGGTGGCG
>CALCWC010000077.1 GCA_937905985.1 uncultured Verrucomicrobiales bacterium
ACCCCTACGCCGCCGCCGTGTGCGCCGCCGCTCCGCAGAACATCCCTTTCCGCGCGGAAAACATCATCCCCTCGCCGGGCCGCGGCGTTCAGGCTACGGTCAAAGGCTATCCCTGCGCCGCGGGCAGCGCCCTTTTCATGAAGGATTTGGGCATTGACATCTCATCCGTGGACCTGTGGGACATTCCCGCCATCGCCAGCCCCCTCTATGTGGCCTGCAAGGGCTCCGTCTGCGGCGTGATTGCCGTGGCGGACCCCCTGCGCAGCTCCGCCACGGATGCCGTGAAGGAGCTCCGCCACTGCAAAATGAGGATAATCATGGTCACGGGAGACAACTCCCGCACCGCCAACGCCTGCGCCAAGGTCTGCGGGATCGACCGCGTCCACGCGGAGGTGAAGCCGCAGGGCAAGGTGGAGCTGGTGGAGGAATTGCGCGCCATGGGTGAGACTGTTCTCATGATAGGCGACGGCATCAACGATGCCCCCGCCCTGGCTGCGGCAGACACCTCCATGGCCGTGGGCATGGGCACGGATGCAGCCCTCAACAGCGCCGGCATCATCCTTTCGCAAGATGAACTTGCCTGCGCCGCGAGTGCCGTCAAGCTCAGCCGCGAGGTCACGCAAAACATCCGCCGCAACCTCTTCTGGGCATTCATCTACAACGTCATCGCCATTCCCGTGGCCGCCGGGGCCTTCTACCCGCTGTTCCACTGGACCCCCACCCCCGCCATGGCCGCCGGGTTCATGTGCCTCAGCAGCCTCAGCGTGGTTTTCTCCGCCCTCTCCCTGCGCAAGAGGGACGAGGATGACGAAACCCATGAATCCAAAGGCAACGCCAACGAGGGTTATTGATTCCCTTTTCCCAGGCGGCATACGCGTGCCCCGCCCCGGCGGGGCAGCCGTATTTATTTCGGTTTCCTTACATAATTCTGCTTGAAATCGGGACGTCTTGGGGTATAATCCACGCGCAACCATGATTGACCAGCTGCGCAAGAGACTTTTGGACCGGGAGCACCCGGTACGCATTCACCTGATAGGCGTTGCCGGGGCCGGGATGAGCGGTCTGGCACGCATGCTTCTGGAGATGGGGCACCGCGTGAGCGGGTGCGACCGCGTGACGAGCGAGGAGACGGAGCGCCTGCAGCAGGCGGGGCTGGCGTTCTCCTGCCCGCACAACCCGGATGCCGTGAA
>CALCWC010000078.1 GCA_937905985.1 uncultured Verrucomicrobiales bacterium
ACCCCGCGCATGCGGGGTGCTACCTTGCATCAAGCCCACGGTGAAAACCGTGGGGATATCCCCGCATGCGCTACAATTATCGGAACGCCGCCGAATGGCGGTGTGGATTCATGCCAACGCATGCTCCACTCTGCGGCCCGTACCCGCAAACGTCATTTAGGCTTGCGGGCGCGTTCCGTTGGGCATGTGCCAGGAGGGCATGACCAGCTGCACCAGGATGTAGATGCAGAAGAGGAAGGTGATGAACCACCCGGCCATGGAGAGCAGGCAGAGCAGCTCGTTCGGCCCGTCCACCGACTTGATGGTGCCTTCAAACAGGAAACCCGTGTAGATGCTCAGCGCGGTGGTGACGGCGGGAGCCAGGAGCCACCAGCCGCTGTGTTGGGTGTCGTGCAGGCGGCGCACCGCCGCGGCCAGCAGAGCCAGCAGCACCCACGCGCCCAGCGCTTGCAGGATACGCCCCGCCACGGTGGCCACCATCTGCACATCCAATCCCGCGGTTTGGCAGACGGACCACACCAGCTCCATACCGTACGCCAGGCATGCGGCGAAAAGCACGTAGCCCCAGAACTCGCGGCGTGCGGCGCATCCGCAGAAACGCCATGTGTGAGAGAAAGCATACCAGGCGTCCTCCCAGAGGTTGCCCTCGACGTTCTGTTCGCTAGATAAATCCTGTTCCATAAGTCTCTACCCTATATAAGCCGTTTTGGGCGATTTTTGTGAAACTTTTTTGAAAAAAAAGCAAAAAAATGGCGGGAGGGTACTCATTCCGGCTGGGCGGCGCGGATGACGGGCGGGTTGGTATCCTCCGCGGGAGGCGGCGCGGTGTTGGTGAAGCGTTTCAGGTAGTCCGCGGCCTTGGGGTGACCGTTGGCGGCGGCTTTCTGCCACCATTCATGCGCGGCAGGGCGGTCCGCCTCCACACCCATGCCGGAATAGAGGATGAGGCCGAGCTTGAACTGGGCTTCCGCATCGCCGGCCTCCGCCTGTAGGCGCAATTGTGCGATGGCATCCAGCGCGCGGGCGCGGATTTCCTCCGGCGAGAGGTCGTTCTGCGGCGGCTCCCAACTCGGCTCTTCGCTGCCGCTCATCATCTGGCAAGATTTGCACACGGCGGGAACAAAAAGCGCCGCCGCCGCGGCGTAGAACGCCATGAGGTGCCACATGCTCACCTTGCGATTGCGCCCCAGGAAGAACAGGCTGGGACGCGGCGACGTGTAGGCGCGCCTCCCGCGGTTGCGCTCGCGTTCCCGCTCCCTTTCGCGCTGGTTGCGGCGGTTGGCGCGGTCTTCGCGGCGCTCGCGCCCGTGGCGGGCGGAGACACGAATGTTGCGGCGCATGGCGGCCAGTTCCGGCGCGCCTGCGTACTTGCGGTCGCGCTCGCAGTCGGCATCGTAGAGCTCGCGCTCGTAGGGGTCGCTCAGGATGCGGTAGGCCTCCACAATGGCCTTGAAACGCTCCTCCGCGGCGGGGTCGCCCCCGTTGCGGTCCGGGTGGAATTTCTTGGCCTGCCTACGGAATGCGGATTTCAGCTCATCCTGGGTGACGGAGGGGGTGACATCCAAAAGCTGGTAGAGGTCGTTACGCATGGCATTCGCTGGTCACAAATTCAGCAAAGGAGTTCTGCGGGACCCAACCGAGCGCACGGATGGCGGAGCTATCGGCAGCATCACAACGGCATCCGCGGTGGGAGGGCGCGGCATCCGCATTCGCGGCCGGCACACCCGTCAAGCGCTCCATCAGGGCGTACGCCTCCGCCTTGGAAAAACTTTCCCCGCACACGGTGTAGCGGCGGGATTCGCCAACCGAAGCCAATATCAGCAGCGCGCTCACGGCATCCTGCACGTGCAGGTAGCTCAGCATGCGCTCCGGCGCACCCGCCAGCTTGGGTTCACCGGCCAGGTGGCGGCGCAGCAGCTCGCAGCGTCCCGGCCCGTACAGAGCGGAAAGGCGCGCCACCACACCGCCGCGAGCCAGCACGGCATCCTCCGCCGCGCGCAAGATTTGCTGGCGCTCGCCTTCCGCGTGCTCCACGGAGGTGGACGAGCAGAACACCACGCGCACATGCGGCGGCAGCGCGGACACCACATCCGCATACGCGCGACGGTAGGCGGCAGCATCCCCGCCATGCGTGGCGGTGCAGCAGAACACCCATTCCGGGGGCATCAGCCCAGCCGCCTGCGCCAGCACTGCCCGATCCACGGCATCGCCCTGCACATCCGCGGGGGCGGCGCAGTCGATACCGACGGCATGCGGCAGCGTACGCAGCAGCTGCGCGCCCAGGAAGCCTGTGCCGATAACCCACGCGGGGCGCGGTTCCGTATGGGGAGGGATAGACATCACGCGCGGTGTTTCCAAATCAGTTCGGCCAGTTCCAAATCACCGGGCAGGGTGATTTTCATGTTGGCGCCCACCTGCACCAGGCGAGTCTGCACGCCCGCGGCCTCCACGGCGGACACCTCGTCTGTAACCGCCAGCCCGCGCGCCTTCACCAGCTTGTAGGCATCCTGCAGCAGGGCGAGCTTGAAAATCTGCGGTGTCTCCATGCCCCACAAGTGCTCGCGGCTCACGGCCTCCGGCAGGGAGAAATCATGTTCGTCCGCGCGCTTGAGCGTGTCCACCACGGGATGCGCGCATGCGGCGGCACCGGACTCCCTCGCGGCTTCCGCGCAGCGGCGGATGCCCTCCGCGGTGATGAGCGGGCGAGCACCATCGTGCACGGCCACCAAATCCGTCCCGCCCGGCAGGGCTTCCAAGCCCGCCGCCACGGAATCCTGGCGCTCCGCCCCGCCATCCACGCGCATCACGGGAACGGGAAACGACGCCGATGCCAGCCCGGTGGCCTCCCACCGCTCCGGCGGACACACCACCACCACGGCATCGCAGCCCGCGGACACGAAGGCGTCCACGCTGCGGCGCAGCACGGGCACGCCGTCCAGTGTGGCGGAGAGCTTGTCGAACCCGGCGCGGCGGCCGCTACCTGCGGCTACAATGACGGCGCAGAACATGGCGGCATTCAGGAAAGCTTGGAACCCACCAGCCGGGAGAGCAGCTTGCCGGGGGCGCGCCCCTCCGTGCGGGCCTGCATCTCCTTCATCACGCGGCCCATGTCCTTCTTGGTGACCGCACCCAGCTCCGCTATCACGGCCTCCAGGACGGGCAGGATTTCCGCCTCGGTCATCTCCTTGGGCAGGAAAGCGGAGAGCACGCCGATTTCCGCGCGCTCCTTGTCCGCGGCATCCGCGCGGCCAGCCTGCTCGAACATGGCGATGGAGTCCTCACGCTGCTTGATTTGCTTGCGGATGACGTTCATCACCTCGGTGGCGGGCAGCTCGTCGTGCACGTTGCCCTTGGCAATCTGGGCGTTCTGGAGCGCGGTCTTGAGCCCGCGCAGCGCACCCAGCGCCACGGAGTCCTTCCCGCGCATCGCGGCCTTCATCTGTTCCGTGATTTCCTCGTAGATAGTTGCCATAGCCCAACCATTCAACCACGTTCCCCCTCATCTTTCAAGCCGCAATTGCGTTCTTGCGCGCGATGAGCGAGAACAGTTTCCGGGAGCTGTTGCCTTTCCGCCCCCTCTCCGATAGGCCTATGGTGTTTAGTCGGCGTCGTTGATGTGGTCAATCAACTGGCGGAGACGCGCGTAGTTCCGCATGCCGAAGGTGAAGCGGACGCGGGGGAGGCAGCCAAGGAGCGGGTCGGGGTCGGCGGGGTCGTTGGCCTGCTGGACAAGGTCGTTCTGCTCGATGATGTCGGCGAAGTCGTGGCGTCCCCAATCGAGGTTTTCCTCGGAGAGCATGGAGTTCATGCGGATGACAATCTGCGGGCCGTCGTAGTAGTAGGAGTGGAAGCGGCTGTAGAAATGGGCGATGTGCTGGTAAGCCTCCTCCGCGCTGGTGCTGTGGTGCAGCAGGCACTGGTCCTCCTTGGAGATGAGGCCGGCCTCCTCCAGTTCCTTGACAACGAAGTTGGCCCAGCGGCGCCAGAAGGTTTCCTCCGGGGTGTCCAGCAGGACGATGGGGAAGATGGTGCTCTTGCCGGTCTGGATGAGGGTGATGCACTCGTAGATTTCATCCATGGTGCCGAATCCGCCGGGGAATGCGACGAGGGCATCGCTCTGCTTGATGAGGTTGAGCTTCCTGGTGAAGAAGTACAGGAAGTTCATGAGGTGGCCGCTGTCCTTGATGGCGTGGTTGGGCTCCTGCTCGAAGGGGAGTGTGATGTTGAGGCCGAAGGAGCGCTCGCCGGTGGCACCCTCGTTGCAGGCCTGCATGATGCCGGGGCCGCCGCCGGTGATAACCATGAACCCCTTGTCCGCGCAGAGCTTGGAGAAGTCGTACGCGAGCTTGTACTGCGGGTCGTCCTCGGGAATGCGCGCCGAGCCGAAGCAGGTGACCTTACGGATATCTCGGTACGGCAGGAACAGCTTTTCCGCGTTGTACATCTCGTCCAGCGTGCTGTTCATGATGTCCAGGTCATGCCCTTCCAGATTGCTTTGCGCAGCGTTCATGACGGTGGCAAGCAGCTGGAGCACGATGTCGGGGTCGTGCTCGCCGCAGAAGCGGCGCGAGAGGTCGTACAGGTTGGCATCCAGCACGGGGTTGCCGGTCTTGACGGGGATTTGCGTGCTGGAGTGGGATTCAGCCCTACTGTTAATGTCGCGCGCGGCGAGCCTGGGAGTCTGTTCCATACCCCACACTATGCACCGAGCGCGGCGATTTGTCACGAAAAAAACACCTCACGCCACCTGATTGAAGGGAAACATCAGATGGCGGAGATGGGAAGCGCGATGTTGTCGAAGCCCAACGGGAGAGCCTTGGGGATGTTGCAGATGATGACACCGCCGCCGAGCTTGAGGCGCCCGGTGGGGATGTGGCGCACGGCCGCGAGGTCGTCCAGCGAGGGCGTGCCGCTGAGCTTCACCTCAATGGGGTAGAGCACGCCGTTCTCCTCCAGCAGCATGTCCACCTCATGCCCCGCCTTGTCACGGAAGTAGCTGATGCGGCAGGTGCGCCCGCAGTTGGCGTACCCGCGCAGCAGCTGGCTGAACACCCAGCTCTCCACGATGTGGCCGACCACCGGGCTGTTCCTCAGCTGACGGGCGGAGGTGATGCCGGCCAGCCAGGCGCACAGGCCGGAGTCCATGAAGTGCATCTTGGGCGTCTTCACCAGGCGCTTGGTGGAGTTGGTGTAGTACGGGCGCAGCATGGTGATGATGCCGGAGGTCTCCAGGATGGAAATCCAGCGTTTCGCCGTGCTCTGCGACAGCTCCGCGTCCTGCGCGACCTTGGCGTAGGAAAGCTGCTCGCCAGTGCGGAGGGCCAGGATGCGCATCAGGTTCAGGAACGCTCCCTTGTCGCCCACTTGCGTGAGCGCGCTCACATCGCGCTCCAGGTAGCTGTTCACATACGACTCGAAGAACACGTCCGACGGCATGCCGGGGTCGTTCACCATCTCCGGGTAGCCGCCGCGCAAGATGCGCTCGAAGAGCTCGTCCGTGGTGCAAGAGCGCATACCCGCCGCCGCAAGCGCAGGGTTGGCCGGGTCCAGGTAGCTGGCCTTGCCTCCCTTGCCGCAGCTCTCCCTCTGCGAGAGCGAGTAGAGCTCCAGCACGGCGATGCGTCCCGCCAGACTCTCCGACAGACCGTGCATCAGGTGGAACCTCTGCGACCCCGTCAGCCAGTACATCCCGTTGCGGCGGTTCGCATCCACCACCGCCTTGATGGAGCGCATCAGCGCGGGCGCGTATTGGATTTCATCAATGCACAGCGGCGTGCCGTATGCCCTCAAAAAGCCCTCCGGGTCTTGCTCCGCCATGCGCGCCGTCGCCACGCTGTCCAGCGACACATAGCGCATCCCCTTGGGCATGATGCGGCGCAGGAGCGTGGATTTTCCCACTTGACGCGCCCCCGTGAGCAACACGCACGGGAAATGCTCCGACACCATCTTCACCGTGTCGGTCATCGTTCGCTTCAAGTAGTCGACTTTCTTTGCCTTTGCTTTCGCTTTCATGGCTATCCCTCTCTTACCACCCTTCTCCTGCCCCGTCAAGGGGAATTTATAAAATCCTCCACTTTATGGCGCTTTTTCTGTTATATTATGGCGGCGTTTCGACCATGATGTGGTGACAAATCCACCACAGCGTGGTGGATTTGTCCGCTTTTCCGCATCCCCCAAAACGCCTGAAAACCTAGTTGCCATGCAGCTTGCAGGCGTTTTTACGCAAATTCGAGTTGAACAGCTTTTGCAAAAAAGTGAATTTTTGCCCAAACATCACCCGCGCTGAAAAATATCATCCTATCCGTTCCCGAAGAAACCCATATCCGCAAGTTTTTTTCCACCCCAATCCACCGTCATTTCCACCACCCCATAACGGCAAATCCACCACGCCGTGGTGGATTTGTCCAAATCAGCCCCATCCGCCAATGCGGATGGGGCCTGTGAAATTCCGCGCGCTAAGCGCGCCTAACTTTCCAAATTGTAAATCGTCAATTGTCAATCGTAAATCCGCATGTGGTCACACATCCATGGCGTTCTGGTCGTCGAGGATGCCGGATTTCTCCAGATAGTAGTCGTAACCGCCTGCGTAGGGCGTGATGGTACCCTGGTTGATGTGGAGGGTCTTTTCCGCGAGGGCGCGGATGAAGTGGACATCGTGGGAGATGAAGACGAGCGTGCCCTCGTAGCGTTTGAGGGCTTGGGAGAGTGCCTCCACGCTCATGAGGTCCAAGTGGGTGGTCGGCTCGTCCATCAGCAAAAGGTTGGGCGGGTTGACGAGGAACTTGACGAGGCTGAGGCGGGACTTCTCACCGCCGGAGAGCACCTCCACGCGCTTCTCCACATCAAGTCTGCGGAAGAGGAAGGAGCCGAGGATGCCGCGAGCCTCCTCCTCGCGGAGTTCGGGGTCGGCCTTCATGATTTCCTCCAGCACGGTGAGGTTGGGCGTAAGGTTTTCCGAGCGCATCTGGGAGAAGTAGCCGATGCGGGTGGTGGTGCCGAGCGTGCGCTTGCCCTCGTCGATAGGCACCACGCCCGCCAGGATTTTCAGCAGGGTGGACTTGCCGGCGCCATTGGGGCCGACCAGCACGATGCGGTCGCCGCGCTCGATGAGGAGGTCCAGGTTCTTGTAGATGCGTTTGTCGCCGTAGCTCTGGCCGACCTTTTCCAGCTCGATGACGCGCTGCATGCTGCGCGGGGGCTGGGGGAAGATGAACTTGAAGACCTTTCGCGCCTGCTTGGGCTTTTCGATGATCTGCATCTTCTCCAGCTGCTTGACGCGGCTCTGCACCTGCGCGGCCTTGGAGGCGACGGAGCGGAAGCGGTCGACGAAGGCCTCGATGTGGGCAATTTCCCGCTGCTGGTTTCGCCAGGCGGCGAGCTGCAGCTGGTAGCGCTGTTCCTTGAGTTCCAGGAAGCGGGTGTAGTTGCCGGAGTAGCGCACCAGCTCGGCGTTCTCGATATCATACACCGTCTCCACCAGGGAATCCATGAAATCGCGGTCGTGCGAAATCATGAAGATGGCGCCGGGATAGTTGCTCAGATAGCGCTGGAACCACAGCAGGCTCAGCAAATCCAGGTGGTTGGTCGGCTCGTCCAGCATCAGCAGGTCCGGCTCGGCCACCAGAAGCTGCGCCAGGTGGGCGCGCATCACCCAGCCGCCGCTCATCTCGCGCGCCTGGCGGTGGAAATCCTCGTCCTTGAAGGCCAGGCCCTTGAGGATGCGCTTGGCCTTGGGCTCCAGCTGGTATCCGTTGGCGGCTATGAACACATCCATGGCGTGGGCATAGGCATCGCTGGTGTTGTCGCCCTTGGCCTCGCACTCCTGGAGGGTGCGGATGGCCTTGCCCATTTCCGGGGTGATGCTCATGGCAATCTCCAGCACGGTGCGGTCGGAGGGGTCGCCCGCCTCCTGCGGCAGGTAGCCCACCACCGCGTAGTCGTCCATCACAATGTTGCCTTCATCGGGGGAATCCTCGCCCAGGATCATGCGGAAAAGGGTGGACTTGCCGGCACCGTTGGGGCCGACCAGGGCGATGCGCTCTCCCCAGTTCACGATGAGTTCCGTGTTGGCAAAGAGGGTGCGTCCTGCGTGGGCCTTGGTGAGCTTTTTGATGGTCAGCATGTGGAGATGGGGATGGATGGTTGTAGGGGAAATTATTGCGGGGTGCCGCCGGCAAGCGCGGTGACCATGCGGATGAGCCCGTGCACCACCTCGCCGAACTGCTTGTAGTCCAGCTTGTCTGCCGTGTCGCTCGTCTCATGGTAGTCGTCGCAGCGCATGTACGCCGTGTCTGTGATGGCGAAGGACGGAATGCCCTCCTTCATGTACGACCAGTCATCGGACCAGGCGATGCCGCGGGTGAGATAGCCGAAGGTGACGGCGCGCACGGGGAAGCGGCTGACGGAGGCGAACTTCTTGGCGCAATCATGGGCGTAGCGCTTGCCGGTGAACGTGCTCATGAAGGCCACATAGTCGCAGCGGTCCAGAATGCCCACCAGGCTGCCGGCGAGCTTGCTGTTGCGCTTCTTGTTGCTGCGCGGGGAGTAGACGCCCAGGGTCTCCGGGGACATCATGCCGGCGATGTTGTCCTTGCCCAGCTCCTTGACGATTTTGCGGGCGTGCTGGCGGGAGCCCATCCAGTCGCTCTGGAAGAAGGGAGGCTCCTCGTTGGCGTAGGCCACGAAGATGATGCCGTTGCGGGTGGGGATATCCTTCAGCGCGCGGGCGAGCGTAAGCACGGTGGCAATGCCGCTGCCGTTGTCGTTCGCGCCGGGCGTGCCCGTCTTGCCGGGAATGGCCGGGCCGTGGCAGTGCCAGTTCTTCATGCCCACGCGCGTATCGTAGTGGGCGCCGATGACGAGCCAGGGCGCCTTGGGATCGGTGCCGGGCTTGCGGACCTCCAGGTTGGCCGCGGTCTTGCCTGCCGCGCCCGCGAAGCGCTTCTGGGCGGGGATGGTGAAGCACTGCTCGTCCACCGTGTAGCCGGCCTTCTCAAACTCGCGCTTGATATAGGCGCGGGCGCGCTCGTAGGCATCCTGGTGGTAGTGGTTGCGCTCTCCAATGTCCTCCGCGAGGGCGGACACGTCACGGCGCAGCTGCTGCTCCACGGTGGTTGTATCGGGGATTTCCCCGCTGCCCGTGGGCTGGAAGAGCTGCGTGCAGGACATCAAGCACAGCATGGCCGCTATGGTGGAGAGAAGCCTTTTCATCCCCGCCATCCTAGCACTTGCCTCCCCTTTCATCAAGGCGATACTCTGCCATGAACGCGGGCTAGTGCGCGCCCCGGCAAAGCTCCAGCGCCCTCTTGCGGGCTTTCTGGAAACAAGGGAGCGCGCGCCAGCGTTCCAGCTCCTTCGTGGGAACCATGTGGATGGGGGAATGCGGCTCGGTGCGGTAGGTCTCGGCCAGGGCCTTGTCCCCGTCCAGGTTTTCCCATTCAAATTCGTACAGCACCTTGCCGCCGGACGACAGGAATTGCAAGGGGTGGAAATAGCGGGGCGGCGAGGGGTTGGGCCCGAATTCATGGTCGTATTCCTCCCTCAGCCAAACGGGGTAATCATGCGCAGGGGGGGCTTCCACCTTTGCCAGGATTTCCTTTACCTCCTTGGTCTCGGCCGCAGTCAAGGGTATGTATTCGGAGATGTCGCTCCCGGTCAAATAGACGTGTAAGCGCATGGTGGCGGCCTTGGCCGCAGCCTCCCGCAGCTTGCGGGCATGTGTGCCGTGCCACTGCACATAGCTGTCATAGCATGCGTGGGGGGATGCGTATCGTGCGGAACTCTCCGCTAGCTCGCGTTCCATGCGCTCTTCCGGAGAGGCGCATGCCGCAAGAACAGCCGCAGCCAATGTGCACGCTAGGGCAAGGGGCGTTTTCATGCGATGACGGTACACCATTTCGTTTCGTTTTTCAATGGCAACATGAGGCGTTACGATTTTTTTCATTTTTTTTGCAAAAAAATTCAGCATTTCGTCATTTTCCTGCTTAATAGGGGTAGAGAGAACACGCGCGGGCGCACCCGCCCGCCGATACTCCATGCATAATAAACCAAATCAATCATCATAGCATCATGAAGCCACAATACATTGCGCTTATTGCCGCCACGGCTGCGCTGCCCCTGGGCGCGCAGGCCACCGCTCCCGCTGCACCCGCAGCCGTCACCGCCCCTGCCGCAGACTCCCTGCTGCAGCAGCGCGCCGCAGCCCATCCCGCGTTGGCCGCCATCCCTGCCGATGCGGAATTCGTCCTCTCCATCGACAACATCGGCACCGCCGCCGAGGGCCTTGCCAAGCTCGGCTTGCTGGACGCCTCCGATGTGGAGCTGGCACGCCAGCCGAAGGGTATCTCCCTGGCCCTCAGCCCGCAGTTCGTTTCCCAATTTGCGGATTTGATCCCCCTCTACGCGGATTTCAATGCCATGAGCATCCAACTGGCAAAAGACATTTCAGCCGGATCGGATACAGAGGAACAGGTAAGCCAAATAGAGGCCATTCAAAGCCAAATCACGGGAAAACTGGCCGCCGCCGTCAAGAAAATCGACAAAGTCGGCCCCGTGTATGCCGTCTTGTCCATGGATTCGCAGTACAACGCCGACCTGGCCGCGAGCTATGACCAAGTGCTGCAGGAATTCAAGGGCTCAGAGAGTGTCGAGTACGTGGAAATCAACGGTCTCAAGGGCTTCAAGCTCACCGCGCAGATTCCGGACAGCGACGAAGGGCTCAAGGAGTTGGCAGCCGCCCTCAACGGGCGCAGCATCTACATCCTTTCCAAGCTGGTGGGTGATACCCTCGTTATCGGTCTGGCGGAGAATCCGGAGGATATCCGCCCCGCCGCTACCCCGGCGGAATCCATCCTGGCCACGGACAAGCTGGCCAAGGGAGACAAGGCCCTGGGACAGCGCAGCTACCTGAGCTGCTACAGCGGCGCGAATCTGGTCAATACCCTTATGGAGATGAACAAGATTGGACCGACGCTCGACGGCCTGTGGCAGGCGATTCAGGCAACGTACCTGAAACGGTTGAAGCCGGAAACGGCAGCCGCCTGCACGCGCGGCGTGGAAATGGTGATGGCCGAGCTCAAGAAGCTGGACAAGAGTCAGGCGGCCAAGCATCCCGCGTTCGCCCATCTCTGGCAGGATGACTCCGCCATCCACTTTGAATTGGAGGGGGACGCCTGCGGCTACAGCTACGAGCCGGCCAAGAGCCTGGGCTGCGGACTGGACACCAAGGATGCCCCCTTCTACCTGGAGACCAGCCCCATGCGGTTCCCCAATCCCATCAACGTTCCCAACCTTGTCAGGGGCCTTTCCTCTGCCGCCCCCCTGATTGCTCTCGTGGTAGAAGGGTCTGAGGAAGCTGCCGAGCGCAGTTATCAGAATCAGCAGGAACCCGTGGTCAAAGAGGTGCTTGATTCCTCCCTCAAGGCATTCGAGACGTTGGGCTCCGGCATCTGCGGCGCGGACTTGATTTACGTCTCCCCGGAGGGAGGCTTCTCATACGCCTCTTCCGTGAAGGACCGCAACGCCGTTGTTTCCGGCTTTACCCAGTTGATTGACGTTTCGAATATCCTTAGCGATGGCTTGTTTAAGGAGGAACTCGTCAAACACAGCACGGTGAAACAGGAGGGCAACAACACCATCGCCACCCTCGATACGGACGGCGGCCGCGTGAAATGGTGTGCCGTCCTGAACGACAACATCCTCACCGCGGGAACCATCGCTGGGTTCTCCGACAAGCTGGCGGACGCTGCAAACGCTCCGGAATTCTCCGGTATACGCTTCAGCTTGAACCTTGCCGCCCTTGATTGCCTCAAGGACATATTGCCCCCGGAGGCGGAAGAAGTCTGCGCTTGCGCGGCCAAGTATGTGGAGTCCATCAGCGGGCATAACGACATCAAAGACGGCATCAGCACCTTCACCCTGGATATCAAGCCAGCCGAAGTGGAAAAGGACACCGCCGCCCCTGCCAAGTAAGGGAAGGCATGCCTTCCTGTAATCATCCCCCCGGGCATGCCCCGGGGGGGCTCTTTTTCCTTTTATCCGCACGAGGCTTGTGCTATGGTGGCGGCATGCCCACCATTCGGCAGCTCACCGTGGAGAGCCTCGCGCATTTGCAGGCGCAGGGGCAGACGCGCGCCGTGGTGGACGAAGGTGCGCGCGCCATCCTGCGGGATTGGATGCTGCACCCGCAGAAGGCCGCGCCAAAGGAAGCCAAAGCGGATGGCGCAACCATGAGCGTGGAGGAAAAGCTGGCGTATCTGCGGGAGCGCGCGGCGGATTGGAAGCCCGCGCGGGCGCTCGGCACGCTGCGCGAGAAGATGGTGTTTGCCGTGGGCAACCCGCATGCGCGGCTCATGCTGGTGGGCGAGGCCCCCGGCTATGACGAGGAGCGCTTGGGCGAACCCTTTGTGGGGCGCGCCGGGCAAAAGCTCAACCAGGTGCTCCAGGCCATGGGGGTGAAGCGGGAGGACGTGTACATTTCCAACATCTGCAAGTGGCGTCCGTCCATGGGTGACGACCAGGGTATGGCCAACCGCGCGCCCACGCCGCAGGAGATTGCCGCCTGCGTGAAGATTGTGCTGGCGGAGATACGCGCCATCGGCCCGCAGTGCATCGTGTGCCTGGGCGGTACGGCGGGCAACGGCCTGCTGGGGTTGCAGGGTGCCTCTGTGGGGGCCCTGCGCGGCAAGTGGCACGAGTGCCAGGGCGTGCCCGTGCGCGTGACCTACCACCCCAGCTACCTGCTGCGCAACGAGTCCCTTTCCTCCCGCCGCGCGGTGTGGGAGGACATGCTGGCCGCCATGGAAATGCTGGGCATGCCCGTTTCCGAAAAACAGCGCCGCTATTTCACCCAGCCATGAAACGCGCCGCAGCCATCCTTGTTGCCCTTGCGCTCGCCGCCTGCCACCACAACGAGCAGCTGGCGGATGCCGCCGCGGAGGGCAACGCCGCCGCCCAATACGAGTACGGGCGCCGTCTGCTGGGCGGTGACATGGGGCTTGCCGCCAACCCGCACCAGGCCGCGCTCTGGCTCACGGCGGCATCCCTGCGCGGGCACACCAAGGCGCAATCCCTGCTGGGCTGGTGCTACGCGGTGGGGCGCGGCGTGGAGAAATCGCCGGCCGAATCCCGCAAGTGGTACGAGGCCGCCGCCAACCAGGGCAGCGCGGTGGCATGCCTGGAGCTCGCCAAGGCCGGTCTGCAGGAACACCGCGAGGCCGATGCCGCCCACTGGCTGCGCCCGCTCGCGGAGGCCGGCTTCGACGGCCCGCAGAACATCCTCGGCAAGCTGCTGCTGCTCAACAAGGGCGGCGCCATCCCGCAGTCGGAGGCGCAGCGCTACCTACGCTTCGCCGCCATGAACGGGGATGCAGAGGCCTGCCTGCTCATGGGCTACTGCTATGCCAAGGGCATCGGCGTGCCCAAGAACACCACCCTCATGAACAGCTGGCTCCGCCTGGCCGCCCAACAGGGCGGCCCGGAGGCATCAGGGCTGATTCATGTTGACTGACAGGCGGTTGCATCCCTGTAACACTCTTGTAACACTGCTTTTGATTGAACGGGGACATGGTGCGTGTTAGGATGCCATAGATGATACCCACCCCACGCCTTATTCCCCTGTTCCTGGTTGCCGGCCTGGCTGCGGCGCAGGAGGCCGCTCCAAACAGCGCGCCCACGGTTGCTCCCGCCACTTCCTGCGCGCAGGAGTCTCCCGACGAGGAGGAGGCTTCCCTGATCCAGGCGGCACAGGAAGGCCGCATGAAAATCGTCAAGCTGCTATTGGACCGCGGGGTGGATGTCAACCTTGCCGCCGAGGAAAACGTGTACAGCGAGGAAGGATTGGAATGGACAAAAGGTTCGACTCCCCTACATGTGGCTGCGTACTCCGGCCACAGGGAAATCTGCAAGCTGCTGCTGGAACGCGGCGCGGATGTCAATGCAAGGGACGAGTTAGGCGCGACTTCCCTGCACATGGCGGCAATGAACGGCTACATGGAAGAGTGCCGTCTGCTGCTGGGGCACGGTGCAGAGATCAACTCGACAGACGAGGAAGGATATACACCCCTGCACATGGCGGCGCGGGAAGGCCATCCGGAAACATGCAGGCTGCTGCTGGAACGCGGCGCGGATATCAATGCAAAGAGCAGGAGTGCCGAAATCCCCCTGCACATGGCGGCGCGGCTAGGCCATCCGGAAACATGCAAGCTGCTGCTGGAACGCGGCGCGGATATCAATGCAAAGAACGAGTCCGGCGAGACTCCCCTGCGCGAGGCGGTGGAAAGGGCTCACACCGAAACCTGCAAGCTGTTGCTGGGACACGGCGCGGACACCAATGCCGCAGACGAAAGAGGCCTGACTCCCCTACATTGGGCTGCGTTCCAAGGCCATGAGGAAATTTGCAAGCTGCTGACGGGACACGGCGCGAACATCAATGCCGCTGACAAAGGTGGCCAGACGCCCCTACATCTGGCAGCGAACTACGGTAAAGACGCAATCTGCAAACTGCTCATGGAGCATGGCGCAAACATCAAGGCAAAGGACGCGCAAGGCTCCTCCCCCATTTTCTATGCAGCCGGGAGCTGCAGCATAAAAACCTTCAAGCTGTTGCTGGAGCACGGCGCGGATATCAAAGAAACGAGCAAAGATGGTTCAACGCTCCTGCTCAATGCTGCGGCCGGAGGCAACGCGGAAACCTGCAAGTTCCTGTTGGAACACGGCGCAGACGCCAAGGCTGCGAACAAGTCGGGCGAGCCCCCCATTCTCGGTGCAGCCCATATTGGCAGCATGGAAACCTGCAAGCTGTTGCTGGAGTACGGGGCCAATCCCAACGTGGCAGACCAGAATGGCTGGACTCCCCTGCTCGTGGCAGCCAAAAACGACAATAAGGAAATCTGCAAGCTGTTGCTGGAGCACGGCGCAAATGTCAATGCTGCAGACGAAATAGGCCAGACTCCCCTGCAAGTGGCTGTGGTCTACGTCCACAGGGAAATCTGCCAGCTGCTGCTGGAGCACGGCGCGGATGTCAACGCCCGTGACATGGAAGGCCGGACTCCCCTGTATTGGGCGGCAAAGATTGGCGACGCGAAAACATGCCGTCTGCTGCTGGAACATGGTGCAGATCCCAACGACAAGCCGAATGGCGAGCCCAGGCCCCTGCGGCTGGCAGTATCGCGGGGAGATACGGACACATGCAGGCTGTTGCTGGAGCACGGGGCCAATCCCTACGTGGCAGAGGAGGACCTACTGAGTCACCTTTGCTTGATTGCTTGGCAGGACCACAAGGATATCGTCAGGCTCCTGCTGGAGCACGGCGCGGATCCCAACGTGGGGGACAGCAGGGGTACGCTTTTGGAACGCGCAGTCATGGAACACGATGCCGATGCATGCCGCTTGCTGCTGGAACATGGTGCGAATGCCGACACCCACGCCCCCTACATTGATTCGAGTCAGCCGGGAAGCAACACCCCCTTGCTCAACGCGTTCCATAATGAGGACGTTGCCATATTCCGCCTTCTGCTGGAGCACGGTGCAAACCCCAACATTTCTGGCCGCTTTGATCAAACGCCCCTGCATGAAGCCCTCCGCATGAACAACGCTGCCGCCGTCAAGCTTCTGCTGGAGCACGGCGCCAATCCCAACGTTAGTGGCGAGCATGAACGCCTCCCCCTGATGAAGGCCGTATTGGATCTCGATACGAACATGTGCAGGCTCCTACTGGAGCACGGCGCGGATGTATCAGGCGGACCCGAAACCACATGGACACCCCTGCACGCGGCAGCGACATGGGCCAACACGGAAACCTGCAAGCTGCTTATTGGGCATGGGGCGGACATCCATGCGCGGGACGGGGATGGCAGGACGCCCCTGTTCGATGCCGCCGGCCGCGGTGTTGACCGTCTACCCGACGGAATGGCAAGGGAAAAGGGCTGCGTAGAAACCTGCCGTCTGCTGCTGGACTGCGGAGCGGATGTCAACGCCCGTGACATGGAAGGCCGCACTGCCTTGTACGCGGCGGTCGGCTCCCGCTCCGATGATGTCTGCAAGCTGTTGCTTGAGCGTGGCGCGGATATCAATACCAGGGACGAATACGGCGGGACTCCCCTGCATTGGGCTGTTCAGAAAGGCCTTACGGAAATCGCCGAGCTGCTCAAAAAATACGGCGCCAAGGAATAACAAAGTTGGTGTCCCCATGCGCCTGTTGCCACCCATCATTTCTTTGGTACACATGTGCGCTTTCATCAATTCCCACCACATTCCGCTTGAAAGAGCCTCAGGTATGTCAAGATAGCGACGACTCCGTGACGGGGCGCGCCAGTTTCAATCCAGCCTGATTCAGGCTGCGGAAACCGTATTTCTTGTAAAAGCCCCTTACGGCACGGTTTTTCGCATCGACAATCACCAAGGCTCCCGCGCCATCATATGCACGCGAGCGGATGTTGACGATGGCATCATGCAAAAGCAACGCGCCCAATCCTATGCCCTGATATTGGCTGTCCACAGCCAGACGGCCAATCAGCCATGCAGGGATGGGAAAGGGGACATCGTAATAGCTTAACTGTTCGTCAGCCAAGAAATGGCGGGCCAGACAAAAGGGAGAAATGGAATAAAACCCGACAGCGCGCAAGGTTTCGCGCTCCACAAGCAACTTGGTCGCGCTAAGCCCCTTGGCGCCGAAATCCGCCGCTTCACAGGCGAGGAAGTGGTTCAAACCGTCTTCGCCGCAATCAAAGCCATCGAGGCTCACGCCCTGGGTGTCGAGTTTGGCGAATGCTATTTCCATGGTCTTAGCCGAGTTGGGGAATATCTGCCCACTTTCGGGCAACTTCCCTGGCGGCATCGTTGGGGACAAAAGGAGTGACCAGCATTTTGGCTGCGCGCTTGGCCTCCTGCTCGCTCAAGGCAATCCAGTGTGCCTCTTTGGTGCGGCAGGCGGGAACACGCCGCTTGCGGGGCTGCGTGGTTTCGCGGTTTTTGCCAAAGGTAGCCTTCATAATAGGAGGGATGGTACCATGATTGCGGCGGAAAGGCAAGCCGAAACTCATACTCCAACAGGCAACAGGCAACTTCCCATCGATTCCCACCACATTCCGCTTGAAAAAGGCGCGGGGATGTGTATACTCACACGCGCTTGCGGCGCGTGAAGCCGTAAAACGCTAGAAAAAAAGCATGATGAAGAACCCGAGAGTCGCAATAGTTGGCGCCACCGGAGCGGTGGGCGTTGAGATCCTGTCCTGTCTGGAAAGCCGCAACTTCCCGCTGGCTTCCCTGAAGCTGCTGGCATCCCATCGTTCCGCCGGTAAACAGGTGGCCTTCCGCGGTGAAATGCTCACCGTGGAGGAGCTGACCCCCGAATCCTTCCACGATGTGGATCTGGCGCTCTTCTCCGCCGGGGGCGACATCTCCCGCGAGTACGCGCCCATTGCCGCCGCGGCGGGTGCCGTGGTGGTGGACAACTCGTCCGCGTTCCGCCAGGAGGCGGATGTGCCGCTGGTGGTGCCGGAAATCAACGGCGAGGCCGCCTTCAACCACCCGCGCAACATCATTGCCAACCCCAACTGCACCACCATCATCACCCTCATGGCCCTGTACCCGCTGCACGTGCGCTACGGGCTGAAGACCATCATCGCCAGCAGCTACCAGGCTGTTTCCGGCAGCGGCCAGCACGGCATCACGGAGCTGGAGAACCAGGTGCGCGCCATTGCCAACGGCCACCCCGTGGAAATCTCCACCTATCCCCGCCAAATCGCTTTCAACGTGCTGCCGCAGATTGACAAGTTCGCCGACAACGGCTACACCAAGGAGGAGCTGAAGATGCTCAACGAGGGCCGCAAAATCCTCTCCCTGCCGGAGCTGAAGGTGTCCTGCACCTGCGTTCGCGTGCCGGTGTACCGCAGCCACTCCATCTCCTGCGTGGCTCAGTTCGAGAAGCCCGTGGACGTGGCGGGCGCGCAGGCCTGCTATGCCGACCGCCCCGGCGTGTGCCTGGTGGACGACCCCGCCTCCAACCAGTGGCCCACGCCGCTGGATTCCACCAATGGCGACGACTGCCTGGTGGGCCGCATCCGCCTGGACAGCGCCATCGACAACGCCCTGAGCCTCTGGGTGGTGGGCGACCAGGTGCGCAAGGGCGCGGCCCTGAACGCCGTGCAGATTGCCGAACTTCTCGTGAAAGGAAACTGACATGAACGCGATAGCCGACCTCATCAAGGAAACCGCCGCGCGCGTTGAAGCGCGGCTCAACGAACTGCTGCCCGCCGAGGAAGTGCAGCCCACCACGCTACACAAGGCAATGCGCTACAGCATTTTCGCCGGTGGCAAGCGCATCCGCCCCCTGCTCTGCCTGGAATCCGCCAAGGCCTGCGGCGGTGATGAGGACGACGCCCTGAACGCCGCCTGCGCCCTGGAAACCCTGCACACCTACACGCTCATCCACGATGACCTGCCGTGCATGGACAACGACGACATGCGCCGCGGACGCCCCACCAACCACAAGGTGTTCGGCGAGGGTGTAGCGGTGCTGGCGGGTGACGCGCTGCTGACGGAGGCGTTCGCCATCCTGGCGCGCGTGCCGGCCAACGAGCGCTACACCGTGGGCGACTACGTGGCGGAGTTTGCGTACCGCACGGGCAGCCTCAACCTGGTGGGCGGTCAGGTGCTGGACCTGGAAGGCGAGGGCCGCGAGCTTTCCGTTGACGAGCTGCGCGCCATCCACAACGGCAAGACCTCCGCGCTCATCATGGCCTCCACCCGCCTCGGCGGCATGGTGGCCGGGTGCACCCAGGAGCAGCTGGACGCCCTCACCGCCTACGGACGCGACTTGGGGCTGGCTTTCCAGATTATCGACGATATCCTGGACATCACCTCCTCCCCGGAGGTGCTGGGCAAGAGCATCGGCAAGGATGCCGCGGAGCACAAGGCCACCTACCCCGCCCTGGTGGGCATGGAGCAGGCCCGCCGCGAGGCGCGCGACCTGACGGCCTCCGCCCGCGCCGCGCTGGAGGTGTTCTCCCCGAAGCGCCGCGAGGTGCTGCTGGCCATCAACGACTACCTGCTCAACCGCGACTATTGATATGAGCGAGGAAATGACGCGCAAGCCCGCGTGGCTGAAGGTGAAGATGCCCAAGGGGCGCGCCTTCACGGAGGTTTCCCACCTCATCAAGGACAACGAGCTTGTGACCGTGTGCCAGGAGGCCATGTGCCCCAACCGCGGCGAATGCTGGAGCCACGGCACCGCCACTTTCATGCTCTGCGGCGAGGTCTGCACCCGCGCCTGCGGCTTCTGCGCCACACGAACCGCCAAGCCCAAGCCCCTCGACCCCGAGGAACCACGCAAGGTCGCCGAGGCCGTGGCCCACATGAAGCTCAACCACACCGTCATCACCATGGTCACGCGAGACGACCTCAAGGACGGCGCCGCCGCGCACATCGCCGCCGCCATCCGCGCCATCCGCAAGGCCAGCCCCTCCACGGTGATCGAGGTGCTCACCTCCGACTTCAACGGCAACGAGGACGCCCTCGCCGCCGTGATGGACGCCCGCCCGCACATCTTCAACCACAATTTGGAAACCGTGGAGCGCCTGTCGCCCATCGTGCGTTTCCGCGCCAAGTACCGCCAGTCGCTCCACGTGCTGCAGCGCGCCGCGGAGATGGCTCCCGGCATGGTGGTCACCAAGAGCGGCATCATGCTCGGACTCGGCGAAACGCGCGAGGAAATCGCCCGCACCATGGACGACCTCCGCGAGCACGGCGTCACCGTGCTCACCATGGGCCAGTACCTGCGCCCGTCTCCCCGCCACCTCCCCGTGATGGAATACATCCGCCCGGAGGTGTTTGAGGAATTGCGCGAGCTCGCCCTCTCCAAGGGCTTCCTCCACGTGGCCAGCGGCCCGCTCATCCGCTCCTCCCACCATGATGCCAACTTCCGCCCGGAACAAGACATCCTGGAGGCCATCAACGCCGACCTCCGCTCTCGCGGCGAGCTGGCGTGATTCCGCGCCAGCTGACATGCACGATGACATACACGCTGACATACACGCGGGAAGTTTGTTCTTGCCAACCATGCCCTCTTGCCTTACTATCTGCGCGGGGCTGTAGCTCAGCGGTTAGAGCAGAGGACTCATAATCCTTTGGTCGTGGGTTCGAACCCCACCGGCCCTATTAAGCGCAGAGCCCCACGGTTGCATAACCGTGGGGCTCTGCGCTTTTTGCCCGGTGGGAGTGAGAACCGTCCGCCAGGCGGGTTTGAAAGCTGCCGACGGCCCCGCGCAGCGGGCGCGCGACGCAGTCGTGCGGTAAGGCAGCTTGGCCAAACGCGAAGCGTTTGCCCCGAAGGGGTGAGGTGCCGTGGGGCGGCACCGAAGCAACCCCACCGGCCCTATTAAGCGTGAAGCCTCACGGTTGCATAACCGTGAGGCTTCACGCTTTTTGCCTGGTGGGAGTGAGCACCGTCCGTCAGGCCGGTTGCC
>CALCWC010000079.1 GCA_937905985.1 uncultured Verrucomicrobiales bacterium
GCAGCTGGTACGAGTCCGGCTTTGTCCGCAAGCTCACCATCGAGGGCAACACCTTCGACCACTGCGGCGGCCCCGTCATCAACGTGGCCCCGGAAAACCGCGAGCACGCCCAGGCGGTTCACTCCGGCATCTCCATCCTGAACAACAAGTTCCTCATGGACAACAAGAACGGCGTCTCCCTCAAATCCACCTCGAATGTCCTCATTGAGGGCAACTCCTTCTCCAACGGCACGGCCCAGGAGAACGTACGCCAGAACAACTGCACGGATGTGACCGTGAAATAACGGGGCGGCGCCTGGTGGATGCAAACAGGTGTACGAGGGCTGCACCCCATCGCCCTTGATTCGGTGTAGCCTCTCGGCATCTCGCCCTAGCGGGGGGCGAGGTTCATCCCCATATCGTCAGCCGGGGCGCCGAATAGAGAAAGGAACTACGGCCCGGTCGCCTTTTACGGTCAGAATGAGGTGGAGCCGATGGGGATGGGCAGGGCGCAGGCGCTGAGCAGCAGGGCGGCTGCCAGCAAAAGGAAAAGGCGGCACAGCAGTGCCGCCTTTTGCCTGGAGCTTTTAGAAGGGGCCACCATAGGCGGAATGGGTGTCTCCGAAGGATACGCCGATTTCCTTGGCGGCATCCACCAGCTGGCTGTCTTCGCCCACCAGGTGAAGCTTCTTCACCGCTTCCTCAATGGGCATGGAGACGATGTCTGTGCGGCTGAGAGCGACGGTATGGCCGAACTCACCCTTTTCGATAAGCTCGATAGCCTTGGTGCCGCATCGCACGCCGAGAACGCGGTCGAAGGGGATGGGGGAGCCGCCGCGCTGGGTGTGGCCCAGCACGCAGTAGCGGGTCTCGATATCCGTGAGGGTTTGCAGCTTGGTGGAGAGGAAGGCTGCGATGCCGCCGAGGCGAACCTCGCCCTTGGTTTCCTCGTTGAGGGTGATGAGCTGGCCGCCGATGCGCGCGCCCTCGCTCACCACCACGATGATTTCACGCTGGCCGAGCGCCTTGAGCAGCTCAATCTTCTTCACCACGTCCTCCATCGTGAACTCGATCTCCGGTATCAGGATGAGATCCGCGCCGCCGGCCAGGCCGCCGTACAGCGCAATCCAGCCCGCATGGCGCCCCATCACCTCCACCACCATGATGCGCTGGTGCGAGTCTGCCGTGGTGCGCAGGCGGTCCAGGTTCTGGCTCACCACGTTCACGGCCGTCCAGAACCCGAAGGTGTAGTCGGTGGCTCCGAGGTCGTTGTCGATGGTCTTGGGGACGCCGACGATGGGGAGGCCGATTTGGCGGAGCTCCAGGCCGATGGTCTGGGAGCCGTCGCCGCCCACGACGATGAGGGCGGAGAGGCCGAGACGCTCCACGGTGGCCTTGCTCTGGTCGAGCACCTCCTTGGCGATTTCCACGCGGCCGTCCACACCGCTCTTGACGGTGAAGTGCCCCTTGTTGGTGGTGCCGAGGATGGTGCCGCCGGTGGAGCGGATGTTGTGGCAGTTTTCCGTGGTGAGGATTTTCCAGCGCTCGTCCTCCGGCGTGGAGAGCAGGCCCTCGAATCCATCATAGAAGCCGTAGACGGTCCAGCCGCGTGCGGTGGCGGCTGCCACAGCGCCCTCAATCACGGCGTTGAGCCCGGGGGCATCGCCGCCCGAATTCAGGATTCCGATGTTCATGGCAGATTAGTGTTTCGGGAGCATCAGGAACTTCTTGCGATCCTGGATATCATTGGTGGGCAGCCACTTCTCCCATTCCTCCCAACCGTCGCGCAGGAAGCGGGCAGCCATGTTGTAGCGCTGCTGGGAAGAGGTCTCTCCGAGGATGACGGTGACCAGGCGCTGCGCGTACACGCTCTGCTGGCCGGTGGTGGGATTGGTGCGGCGCACGGAGCTGCGGCGGCTGGTGGCCATCAGGCAGGCGCCCGCGCTCTTGGAGCGCGCCACCTTGATGCCGTCCACGGAGGCGGACAGCAGCTTGTTGCCGTTGTGAATCGTCACGCGGCGCGTGCCGTTCACCGTCACCGTCACGCTGGGCATGGAGCAGATGGCCAGGAGGCTCTGGTTGGTTGTCACGTAGGTGGCCAGCAGCGCCATGTCGCGCGCGGAGGACTGGGAGACGACCGCGCCGTTGGTGCCCTTGAAGTAGGTGGTGAACATACCCAGCGAGCGCGCCAGCTTGTTCATCTGGTTGATGAAGGCGCTCTCAGGCGAGCTCGGGTTCAGTGCCTGGCCGCAGGCGTATGCCAGCGTGGCGGCCGCCGCGCTGTCGTCCGTCAGCACCGTGGCGTACAGAGCATCGCGGATGGAGATGGTATCGCCCACCTGCAGACCCAGCAGGTTGGTGTGCGGCCAGCGCACGGCCTCCTGGGGCACGGTAATCTGGCGGTTGCGGTCGATGTTCTGTGTCTCAATCCAGTCCATGGCAACGGCAGCGTTGGCCATGTTGGCGAGCATGCCGATGGGGCGCTTGGCGTTGGTGTTGGAGGAGAAGAGGATGCGGCCGGAGTTGGTTTCCAGCGCGATGTAGCTGGGTGTGCCCGGGTTGGCGTTGTCGTCTGTGCTGCAGGAGGTGAGCAGGGCGCAGAGCGCCACGCCTGCACCGGCCATGATGTTGGTGATGTTCTTCATGATTTTTTTGAGTGGTAAGAGGTTATTGATGTTGCGTGCGGCGCACGTCATCCGGTTGGCGGTCGCCAAAGATGATGCCCAGCTCGCGGGCGGTCTGCACCAGGTGGCTTTCCGGCTTCACCAGGCGCGGCTCGGATGCTTCGTCTATGGAGGTGGTGCCCACCTTGCCGCCCTTCAGCACCACGGACGTGCCGAACTCCTTGCGCTCGATGAGCTTCACGGCCTCCACGCCGAAGCGCAGCCCCAGCACGCGATCGAAGGCGCAGGGCGTGCCGCCGCGCTGGGTGTGCCCCAGCACGCAGTAGCGCGTCTCAATGCCGGTTTCCTTCTCCAGCAGGTGGCACAGGCGGTTGCCGATGCCGCCCAGGCGCTCTTCGCCGTTGTCCTTGTTGAACACGGTCACAAGCTCGCCGTTGAGCGGGCAGCCCTCTGCCACTACCACGATGATTTCTCGCTGGCCGGCGTTGTGCCTCTGCATGATGCCGTCCACCACGTGCTTCACATCGAACTTGATTTCCGGGATGAGCACCACGTCCGCCGCCGCGGCAATGCCGCTGTGCAGCGCAATCCACCCGGAGCGGTCCCCCATCACCTCTATCACCATGATGCGCTTGTGCGCGTTCGCCGTCGTGCGGATGCGGTCGATGGACGTGGTCACCACGTCCACCGCGCTCTGGAACCCGAAGGTGTAGTCGGACGCGGCGCAGAGGTCGTTGTTGATGGTCTTGGGGATGGAGATGACGGGGAGGCCTTCCTCGGCCAGGAGCTTGGCGGTTTTGGCAGAGCCGCCGCCGCCGATGACGGTGAGGGCCTCCAGGCCGAGTGCGGTGATGGTTTTCTTGGCCTTGGCCATGATTTGCGGGTCCAGGGAGTGGCGCCCCACCTTGTTGACCTGCACGTTGAAGTTGCCGGTGTTGGTGGTGCCCAGGATGGTGCCGCCCAGCGAGCGGATCTTGTGGGTCTTGAGGAGGTTGAGCACCTCATGGCGCCGCCCGCCTACAACGGGCAGCAGACCCTCGAATCCATCGTGGAAGCCGATGACGCGCCAGCCGCGGCTGTATGCGGCGGTCACGTAGCCTTCAATGGCCGCGTTGATGCCGGGGCAGTCGCCGCCGGAGTTCAGGATCCCGATAATCATGGCGTTTGGCTTGTATGGTTACTTCTTGCCGGGCTCCGGGATGGCTCCCAGGAACATGGCGCAGGTCCACAGGGCGCGAGGGTGGTGGAAGAAGGATTTCCACACGGAGCCCTTGAGGGTGTTGGCGGGCGAGCCGTCGCGGTTGCAGTAGCCGAACCACTCGCCGTGCTCCTTGTCCTGCAGGTGCTCGAAGGACCAGTCGTGGATGCGCTGGTGCCACTCCGCGTACTTCTCGTCCCCCGTCATCACATAGGCCAGGCAGGTGCCGATGAGCGCCTCGTCGTGCGGCCACCAGAACTTCATGTTGTGCCAGTACTCCTGCACGGAGCCGCCGTACACGTCCACGTAGTACAGCAGGCCGCCGTACTCCTTGTCCCAGCCGCGCGCAAGCGACCAGTCGATCATCTTGCAGCCGATGTCTACCAGCTCCTTGTCGCCGCCGCGCAGGCGGGCCTCGTTCAGGATGAACCAGCCGCCCTCAATGGCGTGGCCGGGGTTGAGCGTGCGCTCGTCGAAGTGGTCGATGATGGAGCCGTCCGGTGCCACGTTCTCCAGCACGGCCTGAATGTCCTCGTGCAGGAAGAGCGTCTTCAGGTCCTGGATGCAGCGGTTGATCCAGCCGGTGTAGAAGCCGTCGTCGTCGCCCAGGTAGCGGCGCAGCTCCTGGCAGGTCACCAGCATGATCATGCGTGCGCCCAGGTTCTCCGTGGGGCGCTTGCCGGTGGTCTTGGGCGCCATCTTGCCGGGCGTGAAGAACACGTCCGCAAAGATGTCGAACCAGTGGCGGGCGCGCTCACGGTCGCTCTCCTGCCCGGTGGCGCCGTAGTGCGCGGCCCAGGCAATGGCGGTGAAGCACTCGCTGTAGGCGTAGCGGCGCTTGCGCAGCGGAACGCCCGCCTCCGTCATCAGAAAGTACATGTGCCCGTCCTTGGGGTCCACGCAGAACTCTTCCACGAACTTCAGCGCGCTTTCCGCGTACTTGAGCCATTCCGGGCGCTTCTCCACGCTGTTGTAGAGGGTGAGCAGCATCCAGGCCATGCGGCCCTGCGCCCACACGTTCTTGTCCGTGTCGGCCATGCTGCCGTCCGCCTCGAAGCAGTGGTAGAGCCCGGAGTGCGTCTCATCGTACGCGCGGGGGAACCAGAACGGCACAATCTCGTTGAGGAGCTTGTCCTTGTAGAACTCGCCGAGTGCTTTCTTGTCCATAAGGGATGGAGCGTGTTTTTACTTGTTGATGGCCCAGTCGAAGAAACCGATGGCGGTGAGCTCGTCCTTGAGCTGCTTGAGGGTGGCGGAATCCGGGTTGCCCATGGGAAGGCGCGCCGGGCCCATGTCAACGCCCCACCAGCCCATGATGGCCTTGCAGCAGCCCATGTAGCCCTTGGAGGCGATGATGTTGATCATGGTGACGGAGAGCTGCTGGAGGCGCTGGGCCTCCTTCATGTCGCCCTCGTTGAAGGCCTTGATGATGTCCTGGTACAACTTGGGTGCGTAGTTGTAGGAGGAACCCACGCCACCCTTGGCGCCGGTGGCCAGGGCCGCCAGGAACCACTCGTCCACGCCCCACGGGATATCCCACTTGCCGCCGTCGCAGTTGAGCGCGTCCATGTAGAGCGCCATGTCGGGGTTGGTGAACTTCACGCCGCAGAAGTTCGGAATCTTGGCGGCGCAGGCGTGAATCATCTTCACGGGGTTGAAGCCCACGTGCGTGAGGGCGGGGATGTCGTAGAAGTAGTACGGCAGTTCCGGTGCGCCCGCAGCCTCGAACGCCAGGCAGTCCACCAGGGATTCCACGCTACCCGGCTTGAAGTAGCAGGGGGAGTTGCTGGCCGTGGCCGCAGCTCCGCATTTCACCGCGTACTCGGCAAGCTCGCGGCCGTCGTAGATGCTGTTGCCGCCCGTGTGTACCACAAACTGCATGCCGTGCTTCTTCGCGGCCTCACCCCAGGCGGCCATGTTCTCCTTGCGCTCCGTGAGCTGCATGTGGGCGGATTCGCCCGTGGAGCCCGTGATGAATGCAAGCTTGATGCCCTGGGACGCCAGGAATGCCACCTGGCCCTCCACGGCGTTCGGGTTGCAATGTCCGTCCGCGCTCATCGGGGTGTGAGAGGCGGCTACCAGTCCGTGCAATTTCAATGATGTTTCCATATGGATTGAATAAATTGGTTGACGCTCTCAATATAGCACTTCACACCCCGGGGTACAAGCCCAATTCGCACACAATTCGCGCGCATGTGCCTTTCCGGCATTCCTTTAAGGTTGGTTAAGGGTTTTCTCCCCTCCGGCGGCTCGCCCGTTCCTTTTTTCCGCCGCGGGAAACGCCGCCGTTTCGCGGATTTTGGGAAATCGGCGCCCCATCGCAAAATAAAGTGTCGTTTCCCGCTTGACGGCACTAGGTGTTGTGGTAGCATGGCGGCATGAGATGCGTTCAATGCGGCTACATGGATGACAAGGTCATCGATTCTCGCACGTCCAAGGACGGGCTGTGCATCCGGCGCAGGCGGGAGTGCCTGCGCTGCGGATACCGCTACACCACCTACGAGCAGATTGAGCGCATGGACCTGCGAGTGGTGAAGCGCGACGGCATGCATGAGGCGCTGAGCCGCGACAAGATTCTGCACGGCATGATGAAAGCCTGCGAGAAGCGCCCCGTGAGCATGGACCAGCTGGATTTGGCGGTGGATGAAATTGTGGCCGCGCTGCATGCCGACCATCAGCGCGAGGTGCCCTCCGCCGTCATCGGCATGAAGGTGATCGAGAAGCTGCAGAACATCGATTCCGTGGCGTACATCCGCTTCGTTTCCGTGTGCCGCCAGTTCCAGACCGTGGATGAATTCATCGAGCTGCTGCGCAAGTCCGAGCTCAAGACCGCGCAGGATGCCCTTCAACGCAAACTTCCCCTCAAGTGATGATTGCTTTCAAGAACAACCGCCCCCTCTTGCAAACCGGACACTGCGTGATTTCCGACTACGACGTGGACTGGATGGAGCAGGTGTTGCTGGAAGCCGCGCAGGACGCCGGCACCTCGCTGCCCTGCAGCCGAGAGGTGGCGCAAGCGGTCATGCTCTACCTGGAAAACGAGTGCCCGCTGCATGCCGTGCCGCTGGATTACCTCTTCAACCGCATCCGCCGGATGCTGGAGGAGGTGGGGCTCCCGCTGATTGCCAGCCACCTGCGCAACCAGACCCCGCCCGTGGAGATTTCCCTGGATTCCCTGGCGGGGGAGGCCCCGCTGCCGCTTTTCTTCTACACGCGCCTGAATTCCCAGTTGAACGACCTGCGGCGCATGGGGCTCACCACCTATCACTTCTCCGGCAAGAAGCGCTGCAGCCTGGTGCTGGGCTCCCGCCGCAGGGCTTGCCCCACCCAGCGCCGCGCCCTCGCGGAGCTTGACGCCTTCCTCAGCCATGCCAGCTAACACCTCCAGTATCGTCGGCTGCATCACCGATTGGCAGCTCTGGCAGCAGGCCGTGGACGGCACGCTGCCGTTGCCCTGCGATGTGATTGAACTGCGCGTGGACACCCTGCCGCCCGATGTCTCCTATGACGACGTGCTGGCGCACCCGAGCCCCAAGCCGCTGCTGGTGACGGTACGCGATGCCGCGGAGGGCGGCGTGCGTGAGATGCCGTACGTCCTGCGCAGCGCGTGGGCGCTCAAGCTCCTGCCCATGGCCACGTGGCTGGATTGGGAGCTGGTCAATTTGGAAAAGGCTCCCGCCATGGCGCAGCTGGTGCATGCCGCCGGTGTGCAGCTGGTGGCTTCCTACCATGATTTCAACGGCACGCCCGCGCTGGATGATTTGCTCGCCAAGGAGCGCCGCGCACGCGAGCTAGGCGCCGATATCGCCAAATTCGCCTTCCGCCTCAATTCCGAGCAAGACATGCAGGTGGGACTGGACCTCCTGTCCCGCGCCACAGGCCCCGTCGCCGTCATGGGCATGGGCCCCCAAGCCGCGGAAAGCCGTCTCCTCTACGCCCGCCACGGCTCCTGCCTGGTCTACGGCTACCTCGGCTCCGCCCCCGCCGCCCCCGGCCAAACCTCCGCCGAATTCCTCCTCTCCCATCTCCGCGGCACCTGATAATTTCGGCCTGGCGTGGGGAAACTCATTCCGGGCCACCTTTTTGCCAAGGTTCATGCTGTATCGATGCTCTAAGGCTCATGACGCATTGGAATGACGTTCATTGTGAACACGGCACAATTTTTTTTTGAAAAAAAGCATTTTTTGTCGTGCATTTTGCCTTCTGGGGGCTTAATGGGGTATAGACAAGCGCATGACCCGCATCGCCACAGCTCCTGTTTCGCCCGCAGCGTTAAAAAGATATCTATGAGATTGATAATATGAAACTGTTTCTTCAATGTATCCTGTTCAATCTGGCAATCTCCGCATGTTTTGCCGGTAGTGATGCTGCACCGACCACATCGGATGATGGAGTCTATTATGGCACGTTTCGCATGGAGGCTTTCCCTAGGTTTGACATCTGGGAAGAACCTCCCATAGAAACTTGGAAGCGAGCTGCCTCGATTGAGCTTCCTGAAAGTGGTGGAGAAAACAGATGCGGGGCGCTCGGCCCTGCTTGCAGGTGCTCGGAGGACCCAAGCTGGTTCATGCACCCGGAGCGGGGCAGGGCGGTTGTGCTGGCCAGCGAGGATGGCTGGATTGTTGATTTTTCCTCAGGAACGGCCTCGCGCCTCAAGAGCCCGGAGTGGATGCTGACCTACCATGCCCGCCGTTCCCAGGATGGCATGGGCTACGCCAAGGGCGGGGAACGCCTGCATTTTACAAGGGACGCTGTCTGTGTGTGGGAAACACATGAGATGTTTAGCGAGATGCTCAAGTTTGATATGAAGGGCGAGTTGCTTGCTACTGATATAGACTGGGAGGAAAGCCCCTTTGATGGCAGCGGGGATTTCTGCCAGCGGACAGGCGTGTCCCGCCTGTACTTTGAATTCCTGAAGCCCATGCTGCCGATTTGGAAATCTCCCGACAACAATTATATGGCAGCGGCGCCTCCTTCCCCGTTCATCCAGAAGGAAACAGGGATATGGCGCAAGGAGGGAGGAACGCCCCCGCTTTTCCGCTTGCCGGATATACGGGAGAGCGAGAAGAACGGCTACAAGGTGAAAGACCGTGACAGCCGTGGCGAATACGGCTATGACGTAGACTTTGTGGATATGCAATATGCCGCCCTGGTGCCGGGCCGCGGAGAGGATGCACTCCATTTCTACTTTTGGCGGGCATGCGGGCTGGATGGTAATTACGAGGGAGGGTGCCGTATGCGTAACGAATCGCGTTCCTATACCGGCTTTGCCTTTCTCTCAGGTACAGGCTCTGTGTTGTCTCAAGGGGCGTATTTCACGATGGGCTGGCACCCCGGGCTGCCTGTTGACAAAAGCAAACCCCAGCGGGTCGGCAGGGGTGCGGTTGCGCTGATGGTACAAAACTCATTCATGGACAAATGCGGGCATTACCTGTACGTTATTGTATCTCCCGATTTCGCCGGGGATAAGCCGGTTCAGGTAATCCGCTCCGCTGCACCCCTCTACTTTTCCCCCGTACCATTGAAAGACGGCAGTTTGGTGGCGCTCGCACCCAGTCTCTGGCTTGGGAAGGATGTCCCTGTCAACCGAGACAATTTCCTAGATCTGGAGCATGATATCTATGGCCCTGCCAGAATACATATCATCCCACCGCCCCATTCAGCACCCAGCCAGCCATGATGGAGGTGGGCCACCGGGATTCCAGCCTGCTGCGTACGCGGTACGTGTATGCGGGGAACAGGACCGAAGCGTCAGCCCTCCGCTATTTCCGCGTCTAATTTCGGATTTAGGATGTACAAAATTTTGCGCGCCGCGAGGCGCGGCAGCCCCCTGGGGGGGGAGCCGTTCGGGTTCTGTAAGCCGGATTCTGTCCGCCCCTTTTGGGGTTGTGCGGCCATTTTTCTCACGGCGGTGAGGCCGTGCCCCGCGTTTATAGCGGGGTGCAACTAATACCCGGAGGACTTGGTCGGGCAAGGCGTCCCTCCTCCTGTTTGTCTTGCATCGCGCGGGGTTTACCGAGCCTCCATCGTTACCTCCGGAGCGGTGGGCTCTTACCCCACCTTTTCACCCTTACCCTTGCGGGCGGTTTGTTTTCTGTGGCACTTTCCGTCCACCCGGCATTGGCTCCGGGCGTCTCCCGTTTTCACGGGACGCGCTGCCTTGAGATGTCCGGACTTTCCTCTACCCGTGTTGCAGGGCAGCGACCGCCCGAACCCGAACGGCACGCCAAGACTACACCCCGCGCGCCGCCAATGCAAGGCTAATTTGCCTTTTCCGTGTCCGCATAGGCCACGATGATGCGTGCCAGGTGGGGCAGGGCGGCGGAGAGCTGCTTGGTGAGGTTGGAGAGGTGGGTGTGGCTTTCCGCGACGGAGAGGTGGTACTCCGCCGGGATGAAAACGATGCACAGGCGCTCGCTGCCGCGTGTGTAGATTTTGATGCCGATGGGTTGCGGCGCGCCCAGCTCTTGCATGGCGCGGCGCACGCTCCCGTCCCATTCCCCCGCCTCCGGCAGGGGCTGGTCAAAGCTCGGCAGGCCGCGCAGGTCCGGCTCCACGTGCACCACCACATGGTCCGCGTGCAGGCGGCGGCGTAAATCGTTCTTGAATGCGCGGATGGCCACTTTCCACGCTCCCAGCCTGGCGTGCGGCGGAAGCTCCAAATCCGTGAAGATGACGAATCCCTGCTCCGCGTGCATCAGCACCAGCCCGTGTACGCCGAAGCGGTGTGTGAGGGCAATCCGCCTCACCAGCATCTCCGGCGTCAGGTCGTCTTCCTCCGCCGGCTGCATGTGCACCATGGTTTCCGAGCCGGGCAGGGTGTCGGCCATCAGGCCCTCGATGGCGTCCGCAATCTCGTGTGCGGTGTCCACATGCAGCTCGCGCGGCACATCCACCACCATGCTGATGTAGGATTTATTGCCCACCTCGCGGACGCGGAGTCTTCGCACGGGGTAGGCGGGCATGCGCTCTTGCATGGTGCGGCGCACCTGTGCCACGGACTCTGCATCCGTCTTGTCCATGAGGTTGTTGATGGCCTGCTTGCCCAGATCCCAGCAGACGTGCAGGATGAACGCGGCCACCACCAGGGATGCGAACACGTCCATGCGCAGGAAGAGCCAGTGCACGCGGCTGCCGGGCAGGGTGTAGCTTGCCAGTGCGGCGCAGGTGATGCCCAGCAGCACGGCCGCGCTGCTCCAGATATCCGTGGCGAAATGCGCGGCATCCGCCTCCAGCGCCGGGCTCTTGGTTTCCCTCGCCACTCGCCGCAGCATGGCCGCGCGGTTGATGTCCACCAGCATGGAGACGATGATGACCACAAACGCCCACACGGAGGTTTCCACATGCAGCGCGGACGGATCGTCGCCCGCCAGGCGCTCCACAGCCTCCTTCACCACCCACACCGCCGTGCCCAGCAGCAGCAGCGTCTCCGCCAGCGCCGTCAGGTTCTCCACCTTCCCGTGCCCGTACGGATGCTCGTCGTCCGCCGGGAGTGCCGCCACCTTCACCGCAAAATACGTGCCGCCCGCGGAAACCAGGTCCAGCGCGCTGTGCAGCGCCTCCGACAAGATGCCCAGCGACCCCGTCATGATGCCCACCACGATTTTCATCACGGTGAGCAGGGCGCTCCATATGACGGATGAGAGAGCCGCTCCCGCCTTCTGCTCGTTCTGCCGGGTATCTTGCATGCGCGCAGGATAATACGGCTCGGGCAGATAGTCAAGGACGGGCCGCACATGTTGTCAATAAGCCCGCGCTTGCCAAAAACAGGCAAATGTGCTAATGTTCGCGCGCATGGCGTTAAGCTCCCAGAGAGAGCGGCACAATCGCGTGCTAGAGCTGCCGGAAATCATTTCCGGCGCGCTCGTCCTGTTTGTCCTGCTTTGGATGGTGTTTTTCCAGGGCAGCGACTGGGACGACCTGCACCGGCACTTCATCCGCGGCACATACGTGATGTTGAGCGGGCTGGTGTGGTTCAACGCGGTGGCCGTGGTGGCCCACTTTGTGCGCGAGCTGGTGAACCGGCGTTCGCCCGGGCGCTTGCTGTGGGTGCAGCTGGTGGTGGTGGCGGCTTCCGCCACTCTGTTCATTCTGCCCTACGCGGGGTGCCTGCACGTTTGGATTGAGTGGGCGCATGTGTGCTGCTGCCTGGGCATCGGCGGCTTTGCGGCCATCCGCAGCTACCTGCACAGGCGGGCGCGCCGCCAAAGCATTGTGCGCGGGCGTGCCTCCTGGTGGAGCCCCGCCGTCTCCTTCTTCACCTACATGCTGGCCCTGGTGTTCGTGAGCACGCTGGTGATGCTCACGCCGGGGGCTACGCACCACCCCATTTCCCTCACCCAGGCCTTCTTCTCCTGCGCATCCGCCACCTCCATCACCGGGCTGGACTGCGTCAACATGGCGCAAACCTTCACCATGGCGGGCAAGGTGGTGCTGCTCATCGACATTCAGGTGGGAGCCGTGGGCGTGATGACGTTCACCTACATGGTGCTGCTCATGCTGGGCCGCCGCCTGGCCGTGCGCGACAGCATGACCATGTCCGGCGTGCTGGACCAGCAGGGAGTCAACATAGGCAGCCTGCTCAAAACCGTATTCAGCGTGACCCTGGCCACGGAGCTGGTGGGCGCGGCCTTCCTGTATTTCCTGTGGCAGGACAGCCCGGGCATCCCGCAGGAGCATTTGCTGGGCTACGCCATTTTCCATGCAGTTTCCGCCTTCTGCAACGCCGGCATCACCCTTTTCCCCGACGGCATGTCCCACGTCGGCGTGCTGGGCAACTTCGGCGCCCAGGGCGTGATGATTGTCATGATGCTGGTGGGCACGCTTGGCTTTGGCGTCTACCTGGAAATCCTGGAGCGCATCCGTGCGCACCTGCACCACAATCGCATCCCGCGCCGCTGGAGCACGCATGCGTGGTTTGTGCTGCGGGTCACGGTGGTGGTGCTGCTGGTGGGCACGGTGGTGCTCTCCCTGTTGGGCATGCTGGAGCCCTCCACGCACGCCAAGGGCCTGTACAGCGTGTGGGAGGGATTCTGGAACGCCGTGAGCCGCTCCGCCGGGTTCAACCTGTCGGATACAGATGCTTTCGGCCCTGTGTACAAGCTGTTTATGTGCGTGCTGATGTTCGTGGGCGGCAACCCCGCCGGCACGGGCGGCGGCGTGTATGCACCGGTGGTTTGCCTGTGCCTGCTGGAGGTGTGGCGCGTGCTGCGCGGCCAGCAGGATGTGGAGATGCACGGCCGCCGCATTGCCCGCAGCACCATTGAGCGCGCCATGGCCACCGTGGTGCTCTCCATCACCTGGATTGTGCTCACCACCATGATCTTGCTGCTGCTGGAGCCGGAGATTGCGGCGGATCCGCAGGGCGCGCTGCGCATGCTCTTCCTGGAGGTGAGCGCGTACACCACCACCGGGTTTGATTTGGGCGTGGCCACGCACCTTTCCCCCGTCTCCCGCTGTATCGTGGCGCTCAACATGCTCTTCGGCCGCGTCGGCATGTTCACCTTCATGCTCATCTTCATCAAGCAGAAAGACCCAGCCCCCCTCCGCTACCCCGAAACCCGCCTCCCCCTTAACTAACCCCCGGTATTCACCATGAACTTCGTTATCATCGGCATCGGACAGTTCGGCCGCGCTCTTGCGCTCAACCTCACCGACCTCGGTTTCGAGGTGACCGCGCTCGATATCCGCGAGACCAACATCACGCCCATCAAGGACATTGTGGCCAACCCGCTCGTGGGTGACGCCACCGATATCCGCGTGCTGCGCCAGCTCAATCTCACCGACAAGAACACCTGCGTCATCGTCACCGTCGGCGAGCAGTACGAGCGCAACATCCTCATCACCGCCCAGCTCAAGGAGCTCGGCGTGCAGAAGATGTTCGTCCGCAGCGTGAACGACCTCCAGGCCCGCGTGCTCAAGCTCATCGGCATCAACGATGTCTTCCGCGTGGAGGAGGTGGCAGCCAAGCAGCTCTGCAGCCGACTCGTCAACGACGGCATGGTCAGCGTGCGCAAGATTGATTCCACGCACTCGCTGGCGGAAGTGAAGCTCCCCGCGGCATGGGTGGGCAAAAAGCTCGCAGAGGTGGGGTTGCGGCAGGAATACCGCCTCAACCTTCTCACCGTGCGCCGTGGAATGCCCGTGGAGCAGAGTGGCAGCGATGATGTGCTCGCCGAGCCGGAATCACCCGTTATCGATACGCCTGACGGCAACCTGGAGTTCCTGGCGTGCGACATCCTGGTGCTGTTCGGCAAGGATTCCGACCTGAAGAACTTTGTAGAGAAGTACAACCTGTGATGGCTGCGCGAGTGGAAATGCCGGACCGCCTCTACGGCGGGTACATCTTTGATTTGGACGGTACGCTGGTGGACAGCATGCCCACCCACTACCGCGCCTGGCGAACAGCGCTAGCCAAGCACGGTGCGCCGCACCGAGCCTTCCTGTGGCCGGAATTCACCGCCCACGGCGGCATGGCCGCGCCGGACATCGTGCGGGACCTCAACCGCCTGTACAACCTTGATATGGATGCGGAGGCGGTGGCCCAGTACAAGCGCGAGTGCTACACCCGCCTGCTGCAAACGGAGCAGCTGCCCGCCATTCAGGAAATGCGGAACCTGGTGCTCATGCTGCGCGAGCGCGGCATCCCCTATGCCATCGGCACCGGCAGCATCATGCCCGGCCCCCTGGAAACCCTCGGCTCCGCCGGTATGCTGGATTGGTTCCCCATCATTGTCACACCCGACGATGTGCCGCCGGGACGCGGCAAACCCGCCCCCGATATCTTCCTGCGCTGTGCCGAGCTTATGGGCGTGGACCCGCACGAATGCGTGGTTTTCGAGGATGGAGAGCCCGGCTTGCACGCCGCCGCCGTGGCCGGAATGGCTACCGTCCGCGTTGGCCAATGCCCCCCACCGTCGGACTGGGACAGCTAGGCGCTGCCGCGGGCGGGGCTTGCATTTGAACGTTTTTTCTGCTAGCGTATGGCCATGAAACGCGCTGCGTTGGTATCCATTTTGCTTGCTGTTGCCGGGGCCGCTCAAGCCATCACCTCCGATTTGCGGTATCATTTGCCCGCCAACGGGGTGTCGCCCAGTGCGGCATCGTTCGAGATGTTTTCCTACCTGCACGAGCGCCACGGGTGCCACTCCCTGGCCTTGCAGAAGTATGAGGTGTCGCTCCAGCTTTCCGACCCCCGCCGTAGCGGCTACAGGGACTGGATGTTCAACGCCGCTCTGGATATGGAGATATCTCACGTGCATGCCGGAGGCTTCGACCTCCGCAAGCGCGAGCTGTACAATTTCTCCCTGCCGCTTTCCATCATCCACTCCTTTTCTCCCACCCGGCGTCTGGTTGTGGCAGCCGCACCCACTATCGCCACCGATTTTGTCAAGTGGGAGCGCGCCTGGAGCGTTAACGGCTTCGCCGAATACAAATGCACCGTCAACGAGCGCTTCTCCTTCGGTTTCGGTGTAGCGGTCACCCCGCGTATCATCTCTTGGGGAATCCTGCCTGTCGCTTCCTTCGACTGGAAACCCAACGACGACTGGCGCGTGAAGCTCGGTGGCGCCAGGCTCACCGTGATGCGCGAGCTGCCGCGGGGGTGGTCCGCCGGCGTCTTCGCCACGGGCGTGGGCGGCTCGTGGACCGTGACCACGGAGGATGCCCACACGCGCATCTTCCGCGTGCGTTCTCTGGTGGCGGGCGGCACGGTGGAGTGGGATTTCTCCCGTCCGGGGCAGACCAAGCGCGTGCTTTCTGCATCTGTGGGCATGCCCATTGTCACCACGGCAGAATTCTGCCGCTTCAATGCCACCAAGAAGACCATGGGCAAGCACCACTACGGCACTGGCGTGTATGCCGCCGCTGCCGTTGATTTCCGCTTTTAGTCCACCGTTTGCTCCGTGAAGCGCAGGCGCGCCGTGTCGAAGCCGCGGCTGCGCGCCTCGTTCATCAGGGTTTGCATCAGCTCCCGCCCAGGCCGCCGCTCTCGCGTCAGCAGCCACAGGTAGCGGTCGTCCTCTCCCGATACCACGGCACCGGTGTACCCTGGCGTGGCGTACAGAATGTGGTATGGAGCCGTGAACCAGGAATACGGCGGCACAAAGGACACCCGCAGGCGTCCGTCACCACGCGGGCAGCTGCCCATTCCTACCGCGCGGTGGCTCTTGCCGCTGCCGTCCTGCCCGCTGTTGCTGATTCTCACCCATCCGTCCGGCAGCATGGCGTAGTCCGTGAACACGCGGTCCAGCCCGTACTCGAAGGCGTGGTCGTACCGAGCCTGCTCATACCAGCGCCCCATGTAGGCCGCCAGGTCTATTCCACGCTGCGGTGCCGTGTTCACCATGCGCCGCTCCTTCTTCCCGTTCCCCCGGAACAGGTCCCTGCAGTATCTTGTCAATGCCCGTATAAACATGCAGTTCTTGACTCTCCCTATCCCGCCCCTGTTCGCAAACGGGTGGAGCGCGTAGAAAAACGCCCGCACGGCATCTGCCATGCGGGCTTGAATTTTTCTTAATCCCAATTGCCGCCGCAAGGCGGCTGCCGTCACTTCCGCGCTTGGCGCTGCTGTTCCTGCAGGGCTTGCTGCTGGGCTTCCATCATGCGCTGCATAAAGCCCTTCTTGCCGCCGCCCTTGCGCTTCACCTTGGTGAGCTCCGGCTGGGGAAGACGGCGGATGAGGAGGGTTTGGATGATGGAGATGATGTTGGTGGTGGTCCAGTAGAGGGCCAGCGCACTGGCGTAGGTGTAGCAGAAGAGGAAGAACACCGCGGGCATCCAGCGCATGATTTTCACCTGCGTGGCATCACCGGTGGCGGGCGTCATGTGCATCTGCACAATCATGGACACGGCCATGAGGATGGGCAGCACGTTGATGGGCAGGTTGTAGCTGCCGATGGGCAGCCAGCACACCGTGTCCATCTGCGAGAGGTCGGTCACCCAGCCGATCCATTCCGCGCCCCGGAATTCGGCGGCGGTCTGCAGCACATAGAAGAAGGCGAAGAAGATGGGGATTTGCAGCATCATGGGCAGGCAGCCGCCCATGGGGGAGATGCCGTATTCCTGGTAGAGCTTCATCATCTCCATCTGCACCTTCTGCTGGTCGTTGGGATACTGCTCCTTGAGCTCCTTCATCTTGGGCTGCAGGAGGCTCATGCGCTTCATGCTCATGTAGCTCTTGCGGTAGAGCGGCCAGATGATGCCGCGAACCACGAAGGTCATGGCCACGATGGCCCAGCCCCAGTTGCCGAACCAGCCGTAGAAGAGGTTGATGAGCCAGTTCATGGGGTAGCTCAGGAAGGTGAGGATGCCGTAGTCCATGAGGCGGTCCAGCTTGCGGAACTCGCTGTTCATGTCGCTGAGCATCAGGTTGAGCTTCGGCCCGGTGAACACCTGGAAGGAGAGGTTTTTCTGGCCGCCCTGCATCTCGCCGGACTTGGGGCTGAGCGTGAAGTCCGGCAGGCCGATGGCCAGCTGCACGCCGTCCTCCGACATCTCACCGGTGACGGGCAGCTTGAAGTTGGCGGGAGCGGCGTAGATGCCGCCGTTGCCGGAATCCTTGGCTGGCTGAATGACGGAGGCGTAGTACTGGTTCATCACGCCCGCCCATTCCAGGGCCTTGAAGTCGTTGGTGCAAATGCGCGCCTTGGTGCCAGTGAACATGCCGCTGAACGAGCCGGCGCTCTCCTTGTCAAACTCGCCGTTGTCCTGCGTCACGTAGTAGGTGTAGCGCGTGAACTCGTCATCGGATATCTGGCATGCTCCGCCTGCGTACAGACCCCAGTTCTTGGCCTCCATGGTCTGGGAGGACGTGTTCTGCACGTCGATTTTGAGGTCGAAGGCGTAGGCGTTGCCGTCGATGGTCTGGTCACCCTGCTGGAGGGGCTTGAGGGTGTAGATCTTGCGGATGACCAGCTCACCCACGCGGGCGGCGAGGGTGATGCTGCGCTCGTCCTGCGCCACCACCTGGTAGACGGCGGTGTCGAACGTGGCGGGGCGGTCTGCGGAGAGTCCGAACATGAGCGTGCCAATGCCGTGGTCGGGGTCGGAGTTGATGCGCACGTTCTGGTGGAGTTCCGGCTTGATGCTGTTGATGGCCTTGCCGACCATTTCCACGCCGGAGATGCTGCCGCCCACATCCTGGAAGTGATACTTGGCCACCACGTTGCCGTTGGCATCCTTGGAATCGATGACGGCAATCTCCTGAGCGGGTTTGGCTGCTGCGGGAGCGGCGGGCTGCGCCACGGGAGTTGCGGATTCTGCTGTTCCGTCAGCGGGTGTTGCCGGTGTGGCAGGCTGTGCGGCGGGTTCCGCTGCGGTGGCGGGCTGCGCCGCTGCGGTTGCGGGGTCTGCCGGAGCCGTGGCGGCCGGCTGGTCGGCGGGCGTTTCCTGCGGTTCGTTCAGGGTCCACTGCAAACCGAGCAGGACCACGCAGATGGTGACAACAATCCAGGCTGTTTTATCCATGGTGAGTAAGGGGGAAGGGGGGGGTAACAGTAAATCAGTGATGCTTGCGGGGCGGAACGGGATCGTAGCCGCAACCGCCCCAGGGGTTGCAGCGCAGGATGCGCCAGATGCCCAGCGCAAAGCCTTTGAACGCGCCGTGCTCTTCCACGGCTTGAATAAAATAGGTGGAGCAGGAGGGCTCGAAGCGGCAGCCGCTGTTCGGCCCGCTGAGGATGTGCAGCGGGCGGCTCAGGTAGCGCTTGTAGAAACGCACGGGGAGGATGAGGAGGGCTTTCAGCATGCCGCCTGCCTGTTAAGGGTTCGCTTCAGCAGCTTCAGGAAATCCTGTTCCATCTCCGCATAGGTGGCCTTGGTTGCGCTTGCGCGAACCACCACCACCACATAGCGTCCGTTGGCCAGCGGTTCCCCGTGCTTTCGCAGCAGCTCCCGCACGCGCCTTCGCGCACGCACTCGCTCATACGCGTGTCCCGTGCGCCGGGTGGTGATGATGCCGAAGCGCGAGCCGCCGTCATGCGCGGCATCCGCCGCTTCGGCGGGAAGGGGAGCTGTGTTCAGTATAAGGAAACGCCCTGCTCGGGATGACCCCGCCGCCCGCACCAAGGCGAACTCGGAGGCTCGCTTCATGGTTTGGCGCCGCGTGAGCTGCATCGTTGAACAGGGCGTTGTTTCCTGTTGCGGGGGAATCCCGCCTCAAGGCGGGAACCCGCTGCCGGCGCGGCTTTAGCCGTGCTGGATGATGTGGCGCTTGAAGTGGATCTCGGCGCCCTTGGGAAGGAGGCGCTTGCGGCCCTTGGCGCGACGACGGGCCAGGATGGCGCGGCCGTTCTTGGAGGCCATGCGGGCGCGGAAACCGAACTGCTGCTTGCGGCAACGCTTGGAAGGCTGGTATGTTCTCTTGCTCATGGTTGTATTCTTTCTTGTGAAGTGGATGTCCGGCTCCTCCTGTTCGGAGGTCGGGACGCATATATTAGCCTATTTTTTGTGCATGTCAAGCACCAATCCAAAAAATCAGCCATTTTTTTTGCCAGACATTCCGCGCACGCGCACGTTGACATTCCTGCGGTGTTCCCCCAAAAGCGGGGGTGGGCCATTGCAAATTGCCAACCGCGCATTCTTTGTCCTTTACAAGGGGCGCGGCATGTGTTAGATTTTCCCCCGTATGAGCACGGATTACAATTCTCTTGCTATGGAAATCCGCCAGATGGTGGACGACAATTTGATGCCCGGTGAGGAAATCATCTGGAAAGGAAAGCAGGGCGCTGCGCCCAGTCGCAACCGCATGCTGACCATCTTCTCTGTGGTCGCCCTGGCGCTTGTGCTGGCACTCTGCCTGTATGTGGCCATCGTTACGCAGAACGGCCCGGTGATGGCGGTCATGATTTTCCTCATTATTGCCGAATTGGTGGGCATTCTGGACATCATCCTGGTGTACCGCAACTTCTCCCAGACGGCGGTGGTGCTGACCAACTACCGCGTCATCAAGGCCTACCGCAAGGTCCACAGCTACCGTCTCCACGGCACCGGCTACAAGGGCGTCACGGATGTCAAGATCACCAACCGCAAGCCGGACGGCACCGCGGATGTCATCTTCTACTACATCGACGGCCGCACCGGCCACCGCGGCTGGGGCTTCCTGAGCATGGACAACCCTGAGGAAATCCGTGAAATCGTGCTGAAGCGCAAGCAGGAGGAAGTGACTCCCGCCACGCTTCCCGTGCCGGCATCTCCCGCATGGGACAAGCTTTCCGACAACCAGCGCGAGTGGTTCTCCAACGCCATGCAGGAGGGCGAGTCTCCCGTGTGGGCATGCACCCCCGCCGGCTCCGTGAAGGCAGCACGCGGCAAGGGCAAGATCACCTTCTACGCCCTCTCCAACAAGCGCGCCCTCGTCTTCAACCAGCAGGGTACTGTTATTGAGGAGTATCCCCTGCACGTCAACGTGATGCAGGACCACGAAATCAATGCCACCGGCGGCGGCAAGCTCGTTCTGGACTACGATGTCAAGGACATGAGCGATTTCTCCCGCCAGCATGAGCAGGGCTTCCTCCACCTCCGCAATGTGGCAGAGGTTGAGAACATCCTCGTCAAGCTCCAGCCGCAGCAGTAAGTTGCAGGCAAGCCTTTTCCAGAACCCTCCGTCAGCATGACGGAGGGTTCTTTCTTTCGTACGACCGACGCGATACGCGAACTGTGGTGAAAGTCCACAAGGTGCCGTG
>CALCWC010000080.1 GCA_937905985.1 uncultured Verrucomicrobiales bacterium
GCATACCAACCACGCTCGTTACCTCCAATCATTGCACACCAATTGCGTTCATCCCTCATTTCTTTGGGACACATGTGAATTCAACGTTCATGTGCGCAGCGTCTTAAAAAACACCGGCGCCGCCAAACGGCAGCAGGATGATATACAAAACGGAGCCTGCCGCGTAGCTGGTCACCGTGAGCGGCAAATCCACGCCATAACTGAGCATGATGGCCAAGGGCCGGCGGATCTGATTGCCCGTGGTGCGAACGGTGGGCAAATCTTTCAGGACGAACCCGGAGCCTTCATACATGCTCGGGGTGAGTGTCTCTAAATCTGCCACCTTGGAATAGCTGCTATGAACATAGTCGACCGGCAAATCTTTCTTGTCCACCCGCTCGGCTGAAGCATAATCAAAATCAGCTGCCCGGATAAAGGCGGGCGCATCCTTGCGATCGATATCCAACCTCACCAGATACAGCTCCGCCTTGGGAGCCCCCAGACTCTCTGCCGGCGGCGTGGGGCTGTTGAAGGTATCAATATTATGGGACAATCTGACTACGCCCACCCATTTGGGATTCAGTTGGCGGTATTCCACCATCCGCTCCTGATACGCCACACCATTTAGCTTGAAGTACCGCCCATCACAAGAGCTCTGCAGTGTCGGCACCGCTTTTCCCATGTTATCCAGCTTGGCACCCGTATTAAACGCAATACAGCTGTTCAAGGCAAAAAGAGTGAGTAGGGAGAGAAGGAAAACACGTATCATGTTGGCGGTATTCTACGTTAGCCGGGGAGGATTGGCAAGAGTCTTCTTGTGGAAAAAGGAGGCGATCATAGGCTGACCGCCCCGCTCGGGGCGCGGGAAGCCCACCGGGCTTCCGCGTGTGCTCAACAACCGCTCTGCCCCTGCCGGGGCAACAACGCTCATGCATGCACCCGCAACAGGCCGGGTCGGTGCGCCCTATTCCATTAAACAAAAACCCAGGGGTAAACCCTGGGTTTTGTTTAATGGAGCATAGGGGATTCGAACCCCTGACCTGTTGCGTGCGATGCAACCGCTCTACCAACTGAGCTAATGCCCCGTGCGGGGCGGATTATACGCGCGTCTCACCGCCCGTGCAAGCATAATGTGCATGATGGCATAAAATTCTTTACGCCAGGGTGATGGAAACCGGGCAGTGGTCGGAGCCGGTGATATCCGGGTGGATTTCCGCCGTTTGCACGCGCGGCAGGAGGGCTTCGGACACGCAGAAGTAGTCGATGCGCCAGCCGACGTTTCTGGCCCTGGCGCCACCGCGGAAGCTCCACCAGGAATAGGCGTCCCTGGCATCGGGATGCAAGCGGCGGAAGGTATCGGCAAAGCCTGCCTGCAGGAGCTGCGTGAACCCGGTGCGCTCTTCATCGGAGAAGCCGGCGCTGAAGTGGTTGGCGGCGGGGCGAGCGAGGTCGATTTCCTCATGAGCCACGTTCAAATCACCGCAGAAGACCACGGGTTTCTTGGCGGCAAGACCGGAGACGTACTCTCGGAAGGCGGCGTCCCACTCCTGGCGGTACGGCAGGCGGGCCAGCTCGTTCTGGGAGTTGGGCGTGTAGCAGCACACCAGGTAGAAATCCTGAAATTCCATGGTGGCCACGCGACCCTCCGTATCGTGCTCCGGCACGCCGATGCCGCGCGAGGTGGAAAGGGGCTCCACCTTGGAGAGGATGAGCACGCCGGAATAGCCGGGGCGCTCCGCGGGGTTCCAGAGGGCGTGCGGCCAGGAAGCCAGCCACAAGTCCGCCACCTGCTCCTGGCGCGCCTTGATTTCCTGCAGGCAGAGCACATCCGCCCCCAAGGCATCCATCTGCTCCTGCATGCCCTTGCCGAGCGCCGCACGCAGGCCGTTCACGTTCCAGCTGACCAGCTTCATAACACCATCAATTCCTAATCTTAATCCCTTGTCACGCCAAAGCTCCGCAGGAGCGTCGGCGGATAATCTTAATTCAGCCTTTCGACCACGGCTTGTCCCATACCGGCGGTGCTCACGGGTGTTTCGCCCGCAGCGGCCAAATCAGCGGTGCGGATGCCGTCGGCAATCACGCGGCGCACGGCGGCGTCCACGGCGTCTGCGGCCTCCGTCTCGCCGAAGGAGTAGCGCAGCATCATGCCCATGGAGAGGATTTGCGCGATGGGGTTGGCAATGCCCTTGCCCGCGATGTCGGGGGCGGAGCCGCCGGAGGGCTCGTACAGGCCGAAGAAACCGCGCTCCGTCTTGGCACCGAGGGATGCGCTGGGCAGCATGCCCATGGAACCGCAGATCATGGCCATCTCGTCCGTCAGGATATCACCGAAGGTGTTTTCCGTGACAATGACATCGAACTGCTGCGGGTTGCGCGCCAGCTGCATGGCTGCGTTGTCCACATACATGTGGGAGAGCTGCACGTCCGGGAATTCCGGGGCGAGCGCATTCATCACATCACGCCACATCACGGAGGAAGAAAGCACGTTTGCCTTGTCCACACTGCAGAGGCGGCTCCTGCGCCCGCGCGCGGCCTGGAACGCCACGCGGCCGATGCGCTCCACCTCGCTGCGCTTGTACACCAGGGTATCGATGGCCATCACCTCGCCGTTGCGCTCGCCGTAGAACTTCGGCTCACCGAAATACATACCGCCTGTCAGCTCTCGCACGCACAGGATATCGAACCCGCCCGGAATGAGGCTGTTCTTGAGGGGGGAGGCATCCACCAGCTCCGGCATGCACACGCCGGGACGCAGGTTGGCGTACAATTGGAAATGCTTTCTCAAAGGCAGCAGCGCCCCGCGCTCTGGCCGCTCGTCCGGCGGCAGCGCGTCCCATTTCGGACCGCCCACGGAACCGAACAAGATGGCGTCCGCGGCCTCGCAAGCCGCCAGTGTTTCCGCGGGAAGCGCCTTGCCGCAGTGGTCGATGCCGGCCCCGCCCACATGGCACGCCGTGCGCTGCGTGGAAAAGCCGAACTTGGCCTCCAGTGCATCCAGCACGTTGAGGGCCTGCTCCATCACCTCCGGCCCAATGCCGTCACCCGCCAACACTGCAATCCTGTACTGTCTCATAGCGCAGGAATGATACTACTTGCGGCATGCCGTGTCCAGAAATTTACAATTGACAATTGACGATCATTGCCATCCCATATAAACGCTCAGAGTGGTGCAACCCTTGGTGTGAACGGGCGTGGTTGGTAGGCAAACCGACCCCGAATCCGCCCCGCCGCCATGCGGCGGGACTCCGTTAGTGCAAGTGCGGAGGGGGACACCCCCCACGCTTCCGCGTGGGGCTAACCTTGAGTCGCCATCGGAATGGCTCCATATTCGCGCGCCTTGCGGCGCGGGGAAAGGCGGCGCACCCGATGGGTGCGGGGGTGAGGCAATACCGCACGTTACTATAAACATACGTTGCGGGCATGCAGCGCGCAATATTTCATCTGGCAGCATGCCAGATGAAACTTATCGTCTCCGCGCCGACAGGCGCGGCAATATTTGAGCCATCCCGATGGCGACTCAAAGTTAGCCACGGGTGGAAGCCCGTGGGGTGACCACGTTGATATGTTCGGCACGGAGTCCCGCCGCAAAGCGGCGGGGCGGATTCACGGTCCGCGTGCGAAACCAACCACACCTGTTACCATCAATCATTGCACCCGCCCGATAGGTGACATGCAATCCAATTCCTAACCCCAGATTTCCGATTTGCCATAGCCCCACCCCGCAACCATGCGGGTTAACGCGCCTCTACCGGGGCGTTATGGGATGGCAATGATTGACGATTGACAATTTTGTAAGTTAGCGCGCAGGGCGCGCGGGATTTTCAAGGCGGGGGAATGGGGGTGAGGTCCCGGTGTATGCGTGCGCAACCAATCACATTTGTCCCCCACCAACACCCCAACCACCCATGCATTCCAACCACGAAACCCCACCGAATGGCGGGGTGGAAACACACCCGTGTTAGCGGTTTTTTGCGGCGCAGACGGGGCAGGTGCAATCGGGGTCCTTGCGGAGGAAGCGGTAGCCGCAGATGCGGCAAACGCGGGTGGCGCGGCGGCGGCGAATGCGGCGCAGCTTTGAGAGGAGCTGGGTGGGGATGCACACCAGCAGGAGCAGGATGAAACCACACCACACCACCACCTCGAAGAACGTGTGCGGGGCAATGGAGGCAATCACGGCAGCACCTCCTTTCCGGTTGATTCCCCCTGCCCCATGCCGGGGGGCATGCGCAGCATCTCCGCACGCGGCAGCACGGCGGAATCAGGAAGCGTGGAAACATCCCCCAACGATGGAGGGGTCTCCATGGCGGGAGGCTGCATGGGCGGGAGCTCCGCCCGCAGGGGTTCATCCGCAGACGAGCCGACGAACGGCAGCGGAAGCGCGCTGCGCAGGCTGATGAAGAAATCAGCCGTGTCATTGTGCAAGAAATCGACAGCGCCGAACTTCTTGGGCATATCGTGCCGAGGCATTTCCACGGGAGCCATCCAAATCAGCGTGCCGAGCACGCCCAGTGCCACCACCACGTAGAGAGGCAGACAGCCGGCGCTGTCCTGCCTGCCGCGCTCATCCGCTCCCGACTTGTCCGTTTCGTCCCTCATCACTTGACGGCTGGAATGCCGGAGAAGCCGCAACTGAAGCCGTGGGAGAGCACCATGTCCGTGAGCCGCTGCATGACCCCGGCGGGCACGGCGGCATCCACCACCAGCAGCACGCGTACGCGGGAGGGTGTGTCGCAATCCCACTCGCGGAGGCAATCCTCAAAACCCTTCAGGCCACCGGGAATCTCCTTGGATTCCACGTACACGCGGGGCGTGTCACCGGGGCCGGGAGCCACGGACACCACATGCCCGGTGGAACGGTCATACGAGCCCATGACGAAATGCGATTCCGACGGGCGGGCCAGCACGCCGAAGCGCGGCACGATGTGGCTGGGCAGCATCACCATGATGCACAGCACGAGAAACAGGGACATCACGGCCGCAATGACAATCACGGGGCCGCGGTCCGGCAGTCTGTCGTGCGGAACGTGCATGGCGGGAATCAGTCTTGCGCGGGGTGGTTGTCCTCCGCGTTGTTCATGCGTGCATCACTGATGATGTAGACGCACTCCATACCAGCGCGCTCCACGTTGTTGATGATTTTGCGGGCGCGCGAGGCGAGGTAAATGTAGAAAATGTAGGCGGGGATGGCAAAGGCCAGACCAATTGCCGAGAGGAGCAGAGCCTGCTGGATGGTCTCCGCCACGGCGGGCGGGGCCGCCCCGCCATCGATGACGCCCGGGCTCTCATAGAAATCCATGAGCGCCAGCAGCGTGCCCAGGATGCCCAGCAGGGGCATGACGGTGGCCGACATCTGCAGCAAGCGCACATGGCGCTCGATGCGGTAAACCTCCAGGTCCACCGCGCCGAGGGCAATCTCGCGCAACTCCTGGCGGTCCAGCTTGTGACGTGCAAGCACGGACTCCACCACGCGAGCCATGGGACCGGGCAGCTGGCGGGCCTCATGCAGGGCCTCGGCATACTGGCCGGAACGGATGAGGGCGGTGAGGCCGCGCAGGAAATCACCGCTGTTGATGCTGACGCGGTGGTAGTAGAAAAGCCTCTCCGCCACCACGGCCAGGGCCAATGCGGCAAAGATGAGGATGAGCCAGAACATGGGCCCCATCGCGGATATGGTTTCCAACATAGTGGTCAGGTGGCGGGATGGTGGTTCTTTCTAATCCCCGCGGCGGGCGCTGCATCAAGCTTGCGGCTTGATGCAGTCCGCGCCGAAGTACGGCACCAGGGCCTGCGGAATGCGCACGGAGCCGTCCGGCTGCTGGCACTGCTCCAGCAGGGCCACATACAGGCGCGGCAGGGCCGTGCCGGAGCCGTTGAGCGTGTACGGAACGCGCACCTTGCCGTCCGCGCCCTTGTAGCGCAGCTTCATGCGGCGGGCCTGGTAATCCGTGAAGCAGGAGCAGCTGGACACCTCCAGGTACTTGCCCTGCCCCGGCGCCCACACCTCAATATCGTAGGTCTTGGCGGAGGAGAAACCCACGTCTCCGGTGCAAAGCTCGATGACGCGATAGTGCAGGCCGAGCTTCTGCAGGATGCTTTCAGCGTGGCCGGTGAGCTTCTCCAGCTCGTTCCAGCCGTCCTCCGGCTTGCAGATTTCCACCAGCTCCACCTTGTCGAACTGGTGAACGCGGATCATGCCCTTGTTCTCGCGCCCGGCGGACCCGGCCTCGCGGCGGAAGCAGGGCGTGTAGGCGGTCATCTTGATGGGCAGGTCGCTCTCCTTGACGATTTGGTCGCGGCAGAGGTTGGTGACGGGCACCTCGGCGGTGGGCACCATGAACATCTGGTTTTCCTCCAGGCCGTACATGTCCTCCTCGAACTTGGGCAGCTGGCCCGTGCCGTACATGCACTCGCGGCGCACCATGAAGGGCACGCCCGTCTCCTGGTAGCCGTTCTCCAGCGTCTGCGTGTCCAGCAGGAAGTTGATGAGCGCGCGTTCCAAACGCGCACCCAGCCCGCGATACACGATGAAGCCGGAACCGGAGATGCGCGCGGCATCCTCAAAGTTCAGCAGACCCAGGCGCGTGCCGATTTCCACATGGTCCTTGGGGTCGGCAATTTCCGGCTTGCTGCCCCACTGGCGCAGCTCCGGGTTGGCGGTCTCGTCCATACCCACGGGGGCGCCGTCGTGCGGCATGTTGGGGATGGAGAGCAGCAGCAGCTCCTGCTCCTCGCCGGCGGCGGTGCAGATGGCGTCCAGCTCCTTGATGCGGTCGCCCACCTCGCCCATGCGCTTCTTGAGCTCCTCCGCCTCATCGCGGCGGCCCTCCTTCATCATCTGGCCGATAAGCTTGGAAGAACTGTTGCGCTCCTGGGAGAGCGCCTGCTTCTCCGTTTCCGCGGCGCGGCGTTTCTCGTCGCACTCCAAAACCTTGTCTACGAGCATCCAATGCTCCCCGCCACGCAGGCGGACGCGTTCCTTGACGTAATCGGGCTTTTCCCTGACAATACGGATATCTAGCATAACGCGCCTATTATACGCCCCGCGCCGCGTGTTTCAAGCGCAAAAAGCGGCTCAGACCTTGCGGGTGAGGCAATACCAGAGGAATTTACTGTTGTGGACGCAGTAGCGTTTGAAAAGGCGGCGGGGTTCGCAGCAGAGGCGGTAGAGCCACTCCAAGCCGTGGGAGCGGATCCAGGCGGGGGCCTGCTTCACCAGGCCGGCGTGGAAGTTGAAGGCGGCACCCACGCCGAAGTAGAGCGCGGGGGGCAGCTGGCTGCGGTTGGCGAAGAGCCAGCGCTCCTGCTTGGGACAGCCGAGGCCCACCCACACGCAGTTGGCGCCGCTGGCGCGGATGGCGTCGAAAATCCGCTCGTTGGTGTCCTCCGGCCAATCGCCCATGGGCGGGCAGAAATGGCCCGCGATTTCCACGCCGGGGAAACGCTCGCCCAGGCGCTGTGTCAGCAGGGATATCGCCTCCTCCGTGCCGCCCACCATGAAATGCTTCAAATGCGCCGCGCGCCCCTTGTCCCACATCATCTCCATCACGTCCGGGCCGTACAGGCGGTGGGCATCCGCGCCCTTGTGCTTCATCAGCCACACGATGGGCATGCCGTCCGGGCAGATGTAGTCGAACCCGCGCACGCCCGCGCCGTATTCCTCATCCCCTAAGATGCGGGTGAGCACATGCACGTCAGAGTGCGCGGTCAGCAACGCGCGGTCCGCGGCAACGGCGGTTTCCGCCCAAAATGCGCACGCGTCCTCCAGGGACGCCGCCACATACGGGATGCCGAAAACCTCCATGCGTTCCAACGCTGCCATGCGCGGTACAGTAGGGCATAGGCGGGAAAAAGTCAAGCGATTCTACCTGTGGTATTTCTTGCGGAAGTCGAGGATGGCCATCTGCTTGGAGATGGAGGCTTCCAGGAAGGTGAGTTCCCCGCGGGACATGGCTCCATGCAATTGAGTGCGCGCCTACAGTTTTCCTAATACTGTAGTTCTGCCAGATGCCCGAATTCCCAGCAACCATCGGGGAAATCTGTTTACACTCCTCCGGCGGCAACGTGGGACTCGAGGATAGAATTGCCTCTCAAATGATTAATAAATCATGTTTTTCTCAAAAATGCTTGCTACAGTATTAGGAATACTGTATGCTAAACTACAGGCTGGTTCCACGGGGAAATCGCCATTCAAATCTCAACCGATACAGACTATGAAACGAACATTGTTCATCACCATGTTGGCTGCCGCCCTCCTGGGCGCGCAGGGCCGTGCCGACGTTACCCCGTCGACCATCACTGGGTATACGTATGAAGAAGGAATAGGGGGGAGCTGGATTAACCATAGCTACTACGGGGCATACAGCGAGTCGGGCAATGTGTCCGGCGGCGGTGTGCAAATCAAAGCCGACCCAAGCGGCACGGACCACATACACCACGAATTGATAGGAGGGTACGCCGAATGTGGAGATGCTTTCAGCAATGCCGTCACCATGAACGGAGGCGAGGTCGGTGCCCTGTGTGGAGGGAGTACCGGGATCGTAAAGTACGGAACGCCGTATGGCGGCAACAGCTACAGCAACAGCGTTTCCGTGAACAGCGGACTGATAATGGAAACAATTACTGGCGGTAATGCCCGGGAAAATGGTAACGGAAGCGGAGGAAGTGCCAACAACAACTCTGTCACCCTGACCAATGTACAACCCAGTTATAATCCCTACGGAGTTGTCCCCATCGAAGTCTTTGGAGGCTATGGCGAATATGATGCCTACAGGAACTCCGTAACCGTAACAGGAAGCGGCGCCATGAGAATATGGGGCGGCTATGCCTATGACAAAGACGCAAGCGACAATACGGTAAGCGTGACGGAATCGCAGGTTACCAGCGTAATAGGCGGCAAATCCGAGGAGGGCGATGCATGCGGTAATACGGTCACTATTGCCGATACAACTGTAAGCGAGGAAAGAGTAGTGGATGGTATATACGGCGGATATGCCGAACAGGGCGATGCCAACAACAACACCGTCACCGTGACGGGCGGCCAGGCTGACACTGTCGAGGGCGGTTATGGAACAAACGCCAACGGCAACACCGTCACGGTCAGCGGTGTTACAATCGAATATCAAGTTGAAGGCGGACGTGCCTTCAACGATGAAGGAACCGCCAACGACAACACGGTCACCATGAACGGCGGCCGGGTTGGACTCATTATAGCGGCCATAGGCGACAGCACCGTCGGCAACACCGTGGTCATGAACGGCGGGCAGACGGAATCCATCTGTGCCGGCGAGTCATTCGGAGGTGAGAACAGCGACAACACGGTCATCGTCACGGAGGGAGAGCTGCAGTACGGGATATCCGCCGGCGAGCTGTTCAATGGCGGGGAATTGCGCAACAACCGCGTGTACCTGGTGGGCAAGGGAGCCACAGCCACCATAGGCGGGAAGCAATACACCGGTGGAAACGCCGGAATCCAGGCGGGAGGTACCATAGATGCCGCTTATGTATTTGAAGATCCTGAAGAGGGAGCCCCCGCCTTCTCGGCTTCCGGCAACTCCGTCGATGTGTACGGCACGGGTATCAAAGCCGGGGCCGTCGCGTACTATGGGCTCACGCAGGCGCTCACCTTCCATCTGGGAGACGGGTTGGCAAACGCAGGAGAGCCGATGGTTACCATCACCAGCTACGGCTTGAACCTGACGGGCGTGGAGCTCGGCATCCGCGGAGACGACGTCACGGACTGGAGCAAGTTCGAGGGCCGTTCCATCACGCTGGTGCAGGCGGCGTACAACGTGACGGGCGTGGCAGCCGGAACGGAAGTCGACATCACCGATGAAGTGGGCGAGACGCTGGCCACGGCCACGCTGTCGCTCGGAAGCGGCAATGCGCTTGTGCTGACATTCCCGGGAGACGGCCCCGTCCCCGGGGAAGGCCCGGATGCGCTGGATGTGGCGCTGGTGAACTCCCTGTGGGCGAGCAGCGCATACGTGCGCGAGTTCGTGCGGCTCTCCGAGGCCCAGGGCTACGCCCTGAAGGCTGGCGACACCGCGGTGTGGGGCGGTGGGTTCGGCACCTTCATGCACACCACTGGCGACAAGGGCTTCAAGTCCAACGGCGGCGGCTACGGCATCGGCGTGAACCATGCCTTCTCCGCCGATACGTATGCAGGCATCAGCCTCGGCCAGGGCTTCGGCTCCTACCACAACAGCGGGGCGGACGGCACCACGGTACACCAGCGCGCCACCCTGGCCGCCGCCACCGCCTCCACCCGCATCACCAAGGACCTTTCGCTGGGCGGCCACCTGGCCTTCGGCAACGTGCGCAACCGCGCGGATTGCCGACTGGACGGAGAATCCGGCCGCGCCCGCTGGAACGACAACGTGTTCAACCTGGGCGCGCGCGCCGCGTACGACTTCCATGTGACGGAGACCACCGCCATCACGCCCTTCCTGGGGCTGGATTGGATGAACGGCGCGCATGAGAGCTTCGGCGGCGCATACGGACGCCACTACTCCCATGGCCGCCTGAACGAGCTGCGCATGCCCGTGGGCGTGACGGTGTCCACCAGCGCGG
>CALCWC010000081.1 GCA_937905985.1 uncultured Verrucomicrobiales bacterium
CGCCGCGCAAGGGGGAATCGGCGTCAGGCCACCGCGTCGAGCGCGCGGCCGAGCTGCGCGATGAAATCAAGGCCATCAACAACTCATCCAAGGCATGAGCGAGCTTTCCTCCATCCTGACCCCGCTGCCGGAACAACTGGTGAAGACGGGCGGTTGCTGCGACACCGTGCTGGGCGTGATGGCCCGCGTGGTGCGCAACCTGAAGGGCCACCCCTTCCCCGGCTGGAGCACGGCGGAGGACCGCCGCGCCGTGGCGGATGCCCTGGTGCCGCGCCTGCTCAAGATGCCTGCGTTCCAGCGCGGCGCATTCCATGCGGAGATGACGGATCTGAGCTTCGACGACCGCCGCCGCCTGCTGCTGCTTTCGCCGTCCATGGCGGCGCGGCAGGACGGCTGCCACCTGCTCGTTTCCCGCAAGCGCGACATCTGCGCGATGGTGAACGAGGAGGAGCACCTGGTGATGCACATTTTCCAGCAGGAATGCAAGGGCGGCACCAAAGACCCCTTCGGCGTGTTCCCCCTGCTGGACCGTGTGGAGAGCCTGTGCGGGCAGCTGGACGACCGTTTCGACTTTGCCCGCAACACGGGGAACGGCTACCTCACCAGCATTCCCACGGAATGCGGGGACGGTGTGCAGCTCTACGCCATGCTGCACCTGCCCGGTCTGAATTTCGCCAACATGATGGGCCAGGTCACCAAGGCCATGGAGAAGCTCCACGTGAGCATCTCCCCGTACTATTCCGACAGCCACGACGACACGGGATGCCGCTTCATGCTGTATTCCATCCCGGGGCCTGCAGGCTCGCTGAACGAGATGCAGGAGTACTTCTTTGCGGTGGTCAAGCTCGTGGTGGACCGCGAGCTGAGCGTGCGCACCCGCCTGCTCAACGAGCCCGGCCAGCGGCTGCAAGACCACATAGGCCGCACCTACGGCATGCTCATGAACGCGCGGCGGCTCAACATCAAGGAAATGCGGGATGCCGGCTCCGCGCTGCGCCTGGCCTCTGTGCTGGG
>CALCWC010000082.1 GCA_937905985.1 uncultured Verrucomicrobiales bacterium
GTGACGAGACCGCCGCGCCCTTTGCCACGCGCCACAGGCGCGCGAATTTCGGCAAATCCCAAATCCTACATCTTAAATCCGAAATCCTCAATCAGACGCGGAAGTATCGCAGCGCGCTGGCTTCGGTACCGTTCCCCGCATACACGTACCGCGTACGCAGCAGGCTGGAATCACGGTGCCCCATCTCTATCTGCAATGCCGCAACGTTGCCAAAACGCGCGGCCTGATACGTTGCAAACGTGTGGCGGCTCGGCATCTGCCGCCACACCTTCGCCTCCTAGCACGCCACCTCCCGATGCCTCTGCTTCCGCCAATGCAGGGCAGAGGAAGAACCCCGCAAGTATAGCTGTATGACAAAGAATTATTAGTCTACACAATTCGCTACATCTTTTGGGGTTCTAATTGTTAGGTTGTATTACAAATTGTAATACAACCTAACAATTCTTGACTTTTGCAATACGCCTGACGTACTATTGGCAATGCTCACAGCTGCGGCAATAGGCCGCAGTGGGTACGCGGAAATCATAACTAAATATCAAATCGTATTAATATGAGATTAAATATAAAGATCGTTGGTGTAGAAGAGATTGATTGCGCGGAATTATTCCATAGCCATGGAATCGTTGGAGAAATTACAGAAGATGAGTTCATTGACATGCTCTGTAATGGCGGCATTTTGCATTGCTGCTCAGATCGAAACGGAGGTGCTGCGCTTGCAATCAACACTGATAAGGTGATTTGTTTTGTGGACGGAACGCTCTACATGAGTAAGTGAAGCAATTCAATATCAAATCTGCAATCCCATGGGCTTATCAAGTCCATGGGATTTTTTTTTGGTGCGACCGATGCGATACTCGAACTGTGGTGGAAGTCCACAAAGTGCCGTGATGATGCAAAATCTCAGACCGGAGGGAAAACCGCCGATGATAGGCAATTAGGCAGCTGCAAAGCACCTGTCCGCAGAGAAAATGAATCCGACGGGGTATGGGTGAATCGACACGCCTGCCGATGGAGTAAGGGCACGTAACCAAATCCGTAAGGTGTGCCAGCAATGCGGTGGTGGCGAAGCAGACCACGAAGCGAGTTTGCTTTCGCAGGGCTGCTGCGAATCAATGTGCAAGGTTTGCAATTGGAGATGCTAGGTGGACCTTCGGGGAGAGAGTTCCCTCGCTCTGCAGTCGGATGCGAGCCCCAGCGAGCATTCGCAAGGCTCCAGCGAACGCTCGCTCTATCGTGCCCATGCGTCTATGTAAAATCTCGTCTCCCTTTTAAACTGCAATCCTTTATCGAGCCAAAAGCCCAAATTTCCCAAAACTTTGCGCGTACGAAGGCGCTAACGGATTGCAATCCGCTGTGCGTACCCTGCCGCCACTTGGTTCGAGGGCGCGGCGCAGGGCTGCCACTCCTATTCAACCCATGCTATCTGAACTGCTGGAGAATATCACCGGCGCAACAACAGCACCACGCGCTTAACCTATCCCCGAAAGGGGGGGGCGATTTCATAAGGCTTTTGCATCCAATGCCGAACAAGGCTATAAATGATGCCGCCTGCCGCAAGGCGACGCGCGAGTCATTATTTGCACGTCCGCAGGTGAAGGGCGTTTCAGGATGCGCTTGGTGCGTCAATTTCATCACCATCAATCAACATGCAAAAGCCAACGTCACCTTCAACTTGTGCTTGACCATTTGGCTGCGAAACTGGTCTCGGACGGCGAATTCATCGAAATCTCTTTTTTGCACAACTTTAGAAACAATGATTTTGCGATAATGAAGTGGTAATGCAAATTGTATTCCGACAAAATTGCTTGACGTTTGCAGGATTATGTGATATCCATAAGAAGCCAGATTTGATGATGGCGAATACCACAAATATTGCGGCTAATCTGATAAATGAAATAATTAAATAAACAATAAGAAATATGAAAGCGTATTTCCCAGCAAGTAAAAAGGCTCTCGATAATTTGACAGAAATGTACGATTTGATGTGGGCTATGACGGCAGCATTATGGAATATGAGATGTAATGTCAAAGGTTTTTTAGCTGAAGCCCCTGATGCAAGCGAATCGTTATTAAATCAAAGATTTGCATCAGGTTGCGAAGGAATAAAATTGAATTTCAAGGCCTCGATCATTGCTCAGACGTGGGAACAAAACAAAGAGGGCATTGCGTGGTATATGTTAGGTTCTTTGTGTTCGATATTCGAAAGCTGGTTGGCGAACATGAGGAACGAGCATTTCAGCAAGATGTGTGATAAAAAAATGCAATTCCCGAACAGCGCGAAGAAAGAAATACAGAAATTGCTTGTCAAGCATCCTAAATGGATAGAAAAAACAATTTACACTTCTTATGCAACGCATAAGAAAATTGATTTTTCCAAGCTGGATAACATGTTATATTGTTATAGGGTGTTCAAGGAAATGAGGAATTGCTACATGCACAATGGTTGCATCCCTACAAATGAAGCATGCCAAGCGTATAATGAATATACAAAATACGTTCAAGCCAACGGCGATTTGAACGTAAAGGAACTTCCTAAAATGCAACCAATTATTCTAGGTGTCAAAATTAAGCCAATTTTGCGCGGAGTTGTTGGGTTGAGTCAGATACTTATTAGTATAATATTGACAGTCGATGCAGAATTGATTAAAACAAATGAAGCAGTTTCTTTGTTTAATGATACGGTTTCAAATTCTAATCTTTTCAGAAAGATGACCTTGAGTCCTGACGCTTCGAAAGCATGTAGACAGATTAAAAAAGTTCTGAGAAATTGTGGGCTAAAGGAAGTCGTTCAGAATGAGGAATTGGTGCTGCGCCATGTTAAGTCATTGCCAAAGAACACTAGGCCCAGTTCTATTAGTGCTATCAAGTGAGCGCACATGGAATGACGTGTCGCCATCACTCCTTGGCCGGTTTGGGTGCGTCGCCGGGAGGGGGTCGGGGTTTGGGTTGAATAACCGCGCCGCATGGCGCGGCGAACTCATCAAATCCAAAATCTGAAATCATTGCCATCCCATAACTCTCCCAAAGCACCGGCAAATGCCGGTGCTTTCCTTGTAACCAGGGGATTTGCAGGGAGACTTTCCGAGTGGGTGGGGTTAGAAATTTTGTGCGTTTCGGCAGTTCATCGGGCAGCTGCTGTCCCATATCAATCTACCATGTTCCAGTCCAATCCCGTCAAATAGGGGATTGTCGGGTACAGGTCCACGCGTTTTCGTGTTCCTGCGGTCCCATACAGCGAGACGATTTCCTCCAGCGGCCGCCTGCACCACAATGCCCCCTTCACCAGGGTGAAGAAGTGCCGGAAATCCCGTTTCCACGCGCACAGCCAGGCGTGCAGCCTGAGCAGCAAGTATGCAATCATGGCCGAGCAGAGCTGCCACTCGATGGTGGTGGAACCTATCGCCCGCACGGCGCGTTTGAGCCTGCAGGGGAAGCGGAAGTGGCACCGGTGCCCCCTTGCGCAGAAGGCGGGGTGCACCGTATAGCAATGGGCCGGGATGGCATAGTAGACCGCCTTGATAGCCTCGCTGCTGCGCGTTTTGTTGGCATGGGCCAGGGTGTTGCGCCGCGGGGC
>CALCWC010000083.1 GCA_937905985.1 uncultured Verrucomicrobiales bacterium
CGCAACCATGCGGGTTAACGCGCCTCTACCGGGGCGTTATGGGATGGCAATGATTTTGGATTTGGGATTTCGGATTTGGGATTTCGGATGTATGGTTCCCGATAAATCCCCAATCCTAAATCATCCCGCCCCTCATCAACGCCAGCAGGGCCACGGCGCGCGGAAAATCCTCCGGGTGGCCATCGCTCTCCGGGAACAGGCGCTCCTCCGGAATGCGGGCGTATCTCACCTGCGCCTTGGGGGAGGACAATTCCCGCAGGCCGACAGAGAAAACGGCCCCGAGGCGGAGGAATTCCCTGGCCAGCTCATGGGAGCCGTTCCAGGCGTGCAGGAGCACGCGGGGCAGGGTGCCGGAGCGCTCGCGCTGCTTCAACAAATCCAAAATCTCCGCCCAGGCGTGCACGCCGTGCAGGTGGGCCATGCGCTCATGCCGGAACGCCGCGCCCAGGTGCACCTGCAGCAGCAGGCGCTGTGCCTCCAGCGTGGCGGCGTGCGCGGGTGCGGCATCCAGCCCCGTCTCGCCCACGCCTGCCTTCGGGTGGCGCGTGAGCCACTCGTCCAGCTCAAAGGCAATCTCTGCCGGGTCTACCTCGTGTGCGTGCCAGGGGTGGATGCCGAAGCAGGGGTCCATGCCCCCCGCCGCGGCCACGGTCTCCCAGTCCCCGCGCGTCACGGCGCACAGGTAGCCGCCGTCCGCGGCGGGGCGGTGGGTGTGGTAGTCTTTCATGGCAGCAGGCCGTGGTTGTGGAAGCTATAGTAGGGCAGCTCCCCGCTGCCTTCCGCTCCCAGGATGATGTGGTCTTTGAGCGGGATGCCCATGATTTCGCCCGCCTTCCTGATGGAGTCGGTCAGCTCCATGTCCTGCTTGCTGGGGCGGGGATCCCCGCTGGGGTGGTTGTGCGCCAGGATGATGGAGCAGGCGTTGTGGATGACGGCCTCCCTGAAGATGCTGCGCGCGTGCACGAGCACGCGCGTGAGCGTGCCGCGTCCCACGTCGCACCGCCGGATGAGCCGCCGCTGCGCGTTGAGCAGCAGCACCACCATGTTCTCCTCCGGCCGGTAGCGCAGGTCGCTGCCCAGGAACTTGTACACCACGCCGGGGTTCATCATGTCCTCGTGGCGCAGCTCCTCCCTCAACGTGCGGTGCCCCAGCTCGAACACGGCGGCCAGCGTGGCGGCCTTCGCCGAGCCGATGCCCTTGCAGCAGTTCATGATCTGGCGCGCCTCCATGCGCCCCAGCTCGGAGAGCGACCCCGCCGCGCGCTTCAACCGCCCCGCCAGCTCCAGCACGTTGCAACCGTGCAGCCCCGTGCGCAGGAAGATGGCTATCAGCTCCTCGTCTGTCAGCGCATTTCTCCCGTACTGCAGCAGCTTCTCCCGCGGCAGGTCCTCCTTCACGAAATCTCGCAGCTGAAGTGTAGGCTCGTCATCGCAATCTTCCATGCCGTCCATCCTACACGATATGCCCCGCCCAGGAAAGAAAAAAGGATGCGTGGGAGGGAAATCAGGGGGCAACGAACCTATGAGAGCTGCCACCCTTGGTGCAACCCACCCCGCCATACGGCGGGGTTGCCGTGAATTGGTTGGCATGCCGGGTGACCCACGGGTTAAAGAACCCGTGGCTTGCGCATCGCCGCCCCCAGAGGGGGCTTCATATAGCCGCGCCGGAGGCGCGGTTGATTACAAGTTTCATCTGGCATCCTGCCAGATGAAACATCATTGCATCGCGCCCTGCGGGCGCGCTAACTGTAACCCCGTCAGGGGTGATGGTGCGCAAGCCACGGGTTCT
>CALCWC010000084.1 GCA_937905985.1 uncultured Verrucomicrobiales bacterium
AGCGCGCGAATGCAAAGAAATAAATCATTTTGCAGCGGACCCGCGTTGGGACAAAAATCGGACACCGGACAGGGCGAATTTGGGAGGGGCGAAAAAGTTGCGGGACAGAAATCGGACACTATAATGCCTGCATGGCATTGACAATGAGTAGAGAAGAGTTGGAGTTGTACATGGAGAGGCAGCATGGTTTGTATCAGCGTGTACATGGCGTGAAAGCGCGTCAGAGGTTCATAGACAAGGTGGTCGAGGCCACAGGCTACGACAGGAAGCGCGCAATCAGGCTGCTAAACCGCAAGGGCGAGGTGTTCCGACAGCGGGGTGCCACGCGCAAGCTGAAGGCTGCGGATGTGGATTTCCTGCGCGAGTTGTGGGCGTTGGCCGATTACCCGAACGCACGTTATTTCCACATCATGCTGCCGCGCTTTTTGAAAGACATCCGCGCATTGGATCCGCGTGTGGGGCGGCGGCAGGAGCAGAGGCTGCTCGAGGTGAGCTACAAGACGATTGAGAGGGAACTGGGGATATACCGGGTGAAAGAGCGGCAGAAGCCCGACGGGATGGCACTCAGGGCGGCCATTCTGGCTCAGGTGGAGCTGGTGGCCCCGCTGAGAAAGGTGGATTCTCCAGGCTACATATGCGTGGACACCGTGGCGCACGGCGGCGACACGACTGCGGGGGACTTCGCGTGGACCTTGACGTGGACGGACATACACACGGGCTTCACCATCAACAGGGCCTTGTGGAACAAGGGATACGCAGCCATGCAGGAGGCATTCGACTACTGCGTGGCCCACACTCCGTTTCCCATAAGGGAGATCAACAGTGACAATGGCACGGAGTTCCTCAACTTCCACATGCTGCGCTACTGGGCGGACAAGGGCGTGAAGTTGACCCACTCGCGCCCGTACCACAAGAACGACAACGCCCACGCCGAGCAGAAGAACCGCACCCATGTGCGCGAGCTGTTCCTGAACATCAGGGTGGATAGGGAAGAGTTCGTGGAGAAGATGAACCGCATATACGAGGTGGCCAACACGATACGCAACTACATCATGCCTTGCATGGTGCTGACGGGCAGGGAGTACATCAAGGAGCGTCACCGCAGCCGCCGAATATACGACAAGCCTCGGACACCGCTCGCGAGGATTATCGAGAGCGGCGTGCTTGAGACCGCGGAGGCGGAAAGGCTGCTGGCGGACGAGCGGCGGCACAACAGCATCGAGCTGTTTGTAGAGGTCGAAAGACGCCTGAATGCATTTTTCCACGCCCTCACAAAAGACCTGAAGGACCGGCTCTCGAACACGTGACCCCCGGCGGCGTCTTTTGGGCGCATCCCCAGCCTCCGCTACGCTCCGGCAGGGGATGCGCCCAAAAGAGGGATAATCCTCATCATTTCGGTGTCCGATTTATGTCCTGCACTCTAATCGGGTGTCCGATTTATGTCCCAATACGACTGGTCGCCTTTGCGGCTGCCTTGTGCATAATGGGTTGCAGTAGCACCGGAGATGCATCCGCGACTGAAAAGGCAAAGGAAGATGCCCGCTCCCTTAACGAGGCCTTGCGGGGGCGGGGCGGCACCGTTCCGCAAGATGCTTTCCTGAAAGCCGTGGTGGACAATGATGTCCAAGCTGTGAGGGAAATGGCGAAGGAAAATCCTTCCGTGCTGTCCAAGGGCTACCGATACAGCGCGGGAATGCCCTATGCCATCTTAACGCGCGCCCCCATGGAAATAGCCCTCTCACTCCACAAGCCCGAAATGATTGCCACCCTGTTGGAATTGGAGGCTCCCTGCGATGCCGACGAAATCTGCGCCGGCATATGGTGTATTCAGGATGGACCGCCCAACACCACGGCCGATGATAGAAAGAAAACGCTGGATATCTTGTTCCAATACAAGCCGGGGCTGCTGAAAGACAAGGACTTTTGCTACGATCTAATGGACAGAACCATCAATTTTCCCTCTCCCGAAGTTTTGGAATATTTGCTGAACAAGGGAATTTCCGCCAAACTGGAAAAGGTCGACAAGATTAACAACACGCCGCCGATGAC
>CALCWC010000085.1 GCA_937905985.1 uncultured Verrucomicrobiales bacterium
CAACTCAAAATGAGCATACTGTGATTTTCCGACCTCGGCTCCCCTAGCGGAGTGCGCGGAAGTGCGCGGAAGAGGATTGTCGGCGGTATCTGGAAACAGCGTTCAGCGGGAGTGCGGCGCAGTATAGGAAGGCGCGGGCGATACTGAGCGGGGTGTTTTCCACGGCTATCAAGCACGATTAGTGCGATGTCAACCCGGTGGCGCGCGTGGAAGTGCCGGACGTCATAGAAAAGCCGATTGAGCCGCTGACCATCGAGGAAGTGGAGCGTCTGGAAGCGGCGGCGCAGCTGCCGGAACACCGGGACATGCAGCTGTCATTACACCTGATGCTGTACTGCGGCATCCGACCCACCGAGGTGAGCCGGATTGATCCCGAACGCGACATCGACTGGCAGAACCAACGCGTGGTGGTGCGCCCCACCACCAGCAAGACGGGTGGCGGGCGCGTGGTGCCGCTGCGCAAGGCGGGCAACATCACCGTGCGCACGATACCGCACCGCTGGCTCCACCGCTGGCGGGCGCTGCGCAAGGCGGCCGGCTGGAGCAAGGAGACAGCCCACCCCTGGCGGCAAGATGTTTGCCGCCACACCTTCGCCACCTACCACGCCGCGCATTTCCGCAACTTCCCCGCCCTCCAGCTGGAGATGGGCCACCGAGACAGCTCTCTTTTGAGAACGCGATATATCTATGCCACCCACGGCGCGGATGGGAACGCGGAAAGCTTTTTCAAATGTACAAAGGACAAAGGACAATGTACAAATTGAGAATAATGCCGCGCCCCTGGCGCGAGGCAATTATACACGTGCAGCGCGATGCATGCGCAATACTCGCCGACCACCGCACGAACCAGACCACCGGGACACACAAATCATCCGTTTGGCTATAACTCGGCGCGCAAATTAGCGTCACTTTTGCCAAAAAGTGGCGCTAATTTGCTTGCGGAATTCTCCTACCAGATGGCGGAATGAGCGGTGTTTGGACGCATGGAACGCAGAGTCCTGTTTCGCGCACGCATAGCGGGGCGAAAATCCGCTATGCATCCCCGCTGCCCTCCTGCGCAAGCCCCGTCCGGCTTCTCGGTGATACGCCAGGACAGGCTTGCGGGCCAATGCGCGGCGGTCTCGTCACACCGCAGCCTTCTGCGTAGGCGGGCGCAAGCCGCAGCAAAACGAGAGCGTCAGGTGTGATGTTATCCCGTGTAGCGAAATGCGTGGACTACATACACCAACCAGCGCTGGGGAACCCGACCACAAACACGCACATATCAACCAGAGTGGCAACAACTCGGCGCGCAAATTAGCGTCACTTTTTTTGACAAAAGTGACGCTAATTTGCATGCCGGATACTCCAGCATGCAGGTGAAGATAGCGGGGGTTTGGCTGCCTGGGTCGCGGGGCGCGGAGTACGCTTTCGCACAGGCATAGCGGGGCGAAAATCCGCTATGCATCCCCTGCCCTCCTCACACCAGCCACGCGCGCGGGACAATGCTCGTCGGGCTCGTCACGCTGTAGCTTTCGGCGTTGGCAAGCGCATGCCTCCGCATAACGAGCGAGCCAAGCTCAACGTTATCTGAGTGCGCCGCGGCATACTACACCACGCAAGCCCGATCACAAACACGCACAAATCAACTGGAGCGGCAACAACTCAACGCGCAAATTAGCGTCACTTTTCGGCAAGGGTGACGCTAATTTGCATGCCGGAAACTCCAGCATGCGGGTAAAATGAGCGGGTGTTTGGTCGTCTGGGCGCGGGTCATGGATGCGTTCTGCGATGTGTGATGCGCGTACTAAGCGGAGCTAGAATCCGCTATGCTTCTCTGGTGGTGCGGGTGTGCGCTTCTCGGCGAACGCGTGCCGATATGGATTGCAATCCGCTATGCCACTTGCGCGCGATGCGCGTGTGAATCACCGCCAAACTTCGGCCAATCCCGCAAAAATCGGCACGCCTTGACACGATGCCGCGCGCAAATTGGGAAACAAATTAGCGTCAATTTTCTTGACTGGGTGAGGATAATTTGCTGAGATTGGCGCTATGAAGAAGGAGCCGGACAAGCGCACCTTTGTGCTTCGCTATGCCAGGGAACACGATAACTTCAGCATCGATGAATTGCTGGAGGCAGTATCGGCGCGCATGGAGACATCGCGCAGCGGGTTGCTGTGGGTGCTGCACAAGGTGACGAAGGAGGGCTATTTGGAGCGTGTGCGGCGCGGTGTGTACAAGAGGCGCACGAAGATGCCGTTTGTTCCCCTGTTGCGTCAGAATGTGCGGAAACTGCGCCGGGAGTTGCTGACCCGGTTCCCGAAGATGCCGTTCATCGTGTACAGTAGCGAGTATTTCACCAAACTGCAAGAGCATCCCACTCCAAACAAACTCCTGTATCTGGAGGTGCCGCGCGACGGGATGGAAGCCGTGTTCCACTATTTGCTGAAACTGGGTTATGATGCCCAAATCACCCCCGATGAAACAGCGCATGCCCAGATGATCTGCGCCGCGAGATGCGGGGTGGTCATCCTGCCGCTACATTCGCAATCGCCCTTCCAATGGGTGGACGGCGTGCCGACTCCGCGCATGGAGAAATTGCTGGTGGACCTGTACGCCGAGAGCGTGTTCGGCTATTTGCGCGGGAAGGATTATTCTGAAATATTCCGGAACGCGTGCCGCCAGTACAGCATTCGGGAGGACACCATGCTGCGGTATGCGGGACGGCGCCATGCGAGTGCCGCCATAGAAGGCGAGTTGCTCAAGGCGAAGCGCAAAAACAAGCGGGGCAGATAGTCGCCTTTGAGGAGGGCTGCTTGTACGTCAGGCATATTTCCACCCCGCCGAGCACCCCATTGGCGGGTGGTATGGGGATTGAGCCCAGGGCAAACGTGGGATGGCAAGTAGCCGTGCGCATAGGGTGCCCGCACGCGGCATACTGCCGCGCCGCGTGCATTTTTGCCGCGCCAACTTGCCGCAGTTCGCCGCAATGCTTTCAATATCCATTTGTTAGATTGTATTACAAATAACAAAAATTAAAAATTCAATGTTTCATTTCCAAACACTAACAACTAGGTTTTTGTTAGATTTGAGAAAGGTGAAAAATTGGCACGGATTTTGCAACAAAGGAGGCAGAGAGGGCCATCGAGCCGGACTCGTAGTAAAGGAGAGATGAGAAGAATGGCAAATCAAATCACATATGTTGTTTGTATTCCTGGCACCTCTGAGAACAAAGTTCCTGGGGGAAATGCAAAGGCATACTGGGAAAGCAAAACTGGGATAAAGGCAACAACGTGTTCATGCGTCAATTGCAACAGCAAGGCAGACGATGGTTCGCATGTGGTCCGTGCGGAGCAGCTTCCTAATGGCGAGTGGGTGTACAATTCCGATGGGCAACAGTACATTGTTCCAATGTGCCATGAATGCAACGAGCAGGAGGGGAAACTCATGTGCGTGAATGCAAAACTTGTACCAGTCTCCTAAGGTAAAACATCATCGAAATTCAAAGCCAAGAGGGAAACCTCTTGTTTTTTTTCTTTGCGCTGCTATCGGCGCGGTGATGGGTCAGGAGCGCTTGAGCTCATCCATCATGGCAGTGCGGCGGAAATGCGGAGTTCGAGAAACATGGCATCCAGGTTGAACAGCCCCACCTGATGATAGAGCGGCAGGGCGGCGATGTCCGCCAGCTCGTCCAGCGTCGACAGCTTGGCGGCATCAGTCACCTCCTTGCTCTCGATATAGTCGCGTATCATCCCACATGCCAACTCGCCGGGCTTCTCCATTGCCGTCCAGTGCGCTTCATGTATGTCCAAGTCGCTATGGGCATTCAGCTGGCGCAAGAATTCAAAGGCAAATGCAAGCCGGGTACCAAGCGGCAGACCTTGCAGACTTTCAATCAGGCGGAGCACAGGCTTCTCAAGCGCACTCCAGTCCTGATAATCATCATACCATATGCGACCGCGTACCGGCAGAATGGCTGCGGTATTGAACAAGGACCTCACGCTTGCGCGGATATCATCAGGTGTTACGCCCTGCGGCGTAAATTGCGCTTTCAGCCAATCCCGCCACGCCTCCTTGAATTCCGGGTGCTCCTTGGCATACTGCAGGAGGAAATCCTGGAGTGTCTCTGCCGACACCAGGGGCATGAGTTCCTTGATGAGCTTGAAATCTTCGTCCGTAGAGGCAGACATGCGCCCAGCATAGCACTTGCAGGGCACAGAGGCAACACGCAACAGGAGACGCAATTGCACCCCCGCAGAGCGGAGCGCAAGGCCCATCCGCGCCACCACTTCCATTTCACACCCGCAAGCTCCCCGCGGTCCAACGCCGCGGAGAACTGGCCCGGGGGAATCAATCCTGCTAGGAAATGCCGAGGTTGCGCTGCTTGGAGGCATCCGGGCCGATGCCCTGGGCCTCTGCGGCGGCGCGCCATTTCGCGGCCTCCTCCGGATCCGCTTCCACGCCATCTCCGTTCGTGTAGCAGGAGGCCAGGTTGTACTGGGCATCGGGGTCGCCCTGCTCTGCGGCCTTGCGCCACCATGCGGCGGCCTGTGCGGCGTCTTGCGGCACGCAGAGGCCCAGCTTGCAGAAGACACCCATGTTGAACTGCGAGCTTGCAACGCCCAGTTCGGCGGCCTTGCGCCACCATTCGACGGCCTTTGGCACATCCTTTTCCACGCCCCTGCCGAAGTAGAGGCAAGAGCCGAGTTCATGCATGGCTTTGGCGCACCCCTGGTCTGCCGCCTTGCCGAACCAGTGGGCAGCCTTCCGCTCGTCCTTCTCCACGCCCTTTCCGGCATCGTACATCAACGCCACATGGAGCTGCATATCATCGTCACCCTGTTCCGCCGCGCGAAGTGCCCACCTGAAAGCCTCCGCCTCATCCTTCTCCACGCCTTCGCCGGTGCTGTAGCACATGACGAGAATCTCCGCCGCGCCGGGAAAATCCTGCTCGGCGGCCTCGAGCGCCCATTCCACGGCCTTTGCGGCATTCTTGCCCACGCCAAAGCCGTGCAAGTAGCAGAGGGCGAGATGGAGCTGCCCTGAGGCGTAACCATCCTCTGCGGCCTTGCGCCACCATTTGACCGCCTGCCGCGCATCCTTGGGCACGCCGACCCCGTCCCCGTAACATTCAGCGAGCTGCAGCCAGGCGCTCCCGCAGCCTGCATCCGCGGCTTTGCGGAGCCATTTGAGGGCTTTCCTCGCGTCCGCTTCCACCTCCACGCCATCGATGTATGCGCAGTACATCTCCAGCTGAGCCTCCGGATGCCCCTGCTTGGCGGCCTCGCGGAACAGTCGGACCGCCTCGCGCAAGTCCTTCTCTACGTCGATGCCCTCGTACAGGGCGGTGCCCAACTTGAAACAAGCATGGGGATGCCCCTGATCAGCGGCCTTGCGCCACCACGCCACCGCTTCCTGCATGTCCTCCGGCACGCCGGCTCCATTGGCATAGCATTCGCCCAAGAGGAGCTGTGCATCTGCCAGCCCCTGATCGGCAGCCTGGCGAAACCAGTGTGGGGCCGACAGGATTTCCTTCTCCGTGCGTCCGCTCATCTGAAAACAGACCCCCAGGGCGCACTGGGCCGCTGCCTCGCCGGCCACGGCCCTGCGTATCAAATCGTCCTCGTCCATCACCGCATGCTACCACGACCGCGCGCCAAGTCAACCTCCAAAACCCGCTCCCCGCGAAAAAACTTGCAGGGGGCGGGAGGTTGCGGGTATGATGGGGAGGATGAAGCAAGGGATGAAGGAGAGGTCTGCGGATATCCGCCTACTGCCGGACGGCACGCTGGTGCCGGATGGCGCGGAGGGCGTGTTCCGCGCGGGAATGCGGTGGCGATGGGTGGATTTGGTGGGCCGCGAGGTGGGTGCGGAGCTGCCGGGCTGGCGTTTTCTGCGCACGCTGGTGGTGGGTGCCCTGAGGCGCATGATTGAGCTTGCGGGCGATGCGGTGCTGGCGGATGCAGAGAAGCGCCTGCGGGAGTGCCGCATGTCGCGCGAGGCGGTGGCGGGCCATCTTCTTTCCGCGCCGCCGGTGCAGGGAGCGGAGTATTGGAGCGTGGAGACGCTGGCGGGCGTGTTGGCGAACGTGGAGCGCGAGGTGGTGGAGGGTCTGGCCTTGCACCCGAGCATGCCTCTGGCGGAATGGGCTCGCTCGCTGAGCGATGCGTGGCGCGACGTGGGCAAGATCAGTTTCCACCTGGCGGAGAACAAGGCGGACACCACGGGGGAGCGTCCATTTGCGTTCATGGCCACATTCATCGGCACGGCTGCCGATGGCAGGGTGCGGCACTGGCCGCTTGGCACGGCGCTGCAGCTGTACCGCGGGAACCAGGCAGCGCTGCAGCTGCTGATTGAGCCTGTGCGGCGCGTGGCGGAACGCGGAGGGCTGATGGAGCGGATGCTGGCGGAGAACCGCCTGTTCCGCCCGTGCGCGTGGACGCCGCGCGAGGCGTACGAGTTTTTGCAGGAATCGGAGGCGTACCGCGAGGCGGGCATTGTGGTGCGCGTGTTCAACATCTGGAAGGGATCCAAGGCCCCCGCGCCGCAGGTGCGCGTGCTGCTCTCCCAAGGGGAGGGGCAGCTTTCCGCGCAATCCCTGCTGAACTTCTCCGCGGAAATCACACTGGGCGGCGAACCGCTCACGGAGGCCGAGCTGAAACGCCTGATGAAGAGCGAGGGCACGCTGGTGCAGGTGCGCGGGCAATGGGTGCTGGCGGATGCGGAGCGCATCGGCAACCTGCTGGGCTGCTGGAAGGAGGCGCGCCGCCTGGAACAGGGCGAGGGCGTGTCCTTTGTGCAGGGGCTGCGCATGCTCGCCGGCGTGGGCGCGGACGGCCAGACCCTGGCGGCGGACGACGTGGAGTACGCCGCATCCGAATCCCTGCAGGGCGCGTTGGCGCAGCTTGCCGCGGGCGCGGTCAAGCCGCCGCCCCTGCCCAAGGCCTTGGGGAGCATCCTGCGTCCGTACCAGAAGGAGGGCGTGGGCTACATTTGGCGCGCGGCGCAGATGGGCCTGGGCGTGTGCCTGGCGGACGACATGGGTCTGGGCAAAACGCTGCAGATGCTCACGGTGCTGACGCTGTGGAAGAAGGCGGGCGCACTGGGTGCGGAGCACGGTGCGCCGCCCGCGCTGCTGGTGCTGCCGGCCACGCTGCTGGGCAACTGGCAGGCGGAGGCGCGCCGCTTCACGCCGGCCCTGCGCTTGGGTGTGCTCCATCCCTCCGCCTGGACGGACGAGCAGCGCCAACAGGTGGAGACCAACGTGGCGGAATACCTGAAGCCGTACGATGTGGTGCTCACCACCTACGGCATGGCGGCGCGCCTGCCGCAGCTGCAGGAAGTGGAGTTCGCAGCCGTGGTGGCGGACGAGGCCCAGGCCATCAAGACGGCATCCAGCGCGCGCAGCCGCGCGGTGCGCCACCTGCGCGCCCGGCGCCGCATCGCGCTCACCGGCACGCCCGTGGAAAACAACCTGGGCGACCTCTGGAGCATCTTCGACCTCATCAACCCCGGCCTGCTGGGCACGCAGAAGGGCTTTGCCTCCTTTGTGCAGCGCATGGGAGAGAACTACGCGCCGCTGCGGCGGCTCACCCGCCCGTTCATCCTGCGCCGCCTGAAATCCGACCAGCGCGTGATATCCGATTTGCCGGACAAGACGGAGATGACGGACTACTGCCCGCTGAGCAAGCGCCAAGCGGCGCTGTACGCGCGCTGCGTGGAATCCCTGAAGGAGGAGCTGGAGAACAGCGAGGGCATCCAGCGCCGCGGCCTGGTGTTCGCGTATCTGGCGCGCTTCAAGCAAATCTGCAACCACCCCGCTCAGTTCAAAGGCACGGGAGACTACGCGCCGGAGCAGTCCGGCAAGTTCGCCAAGCTGGCGGAGATAGTGGAGACCGTGGCCGCGCGCCAGGAGAAAATGCTGGTGTTCACGCAGTTCCGGGAGATGACGGAGCCGCTGCAGGATTTCCTGACGGGCTGCTTCGGGCGTTCCGGGCTGGTGCTGCACGGCGGCACCCCGGTGAAGCGCCGCGCGGAGCTGGTGGAAGACTTCCAGCGTCCGGACGGGCCGCCGTTCTTCGTTATCTCGCTGAAGGCTGGCGGCACCGGGTTGAACCTCACCGCAGCCTCGCACGTGGTGCATTTCGACCGCTGGTGGAACCCCGCCGTGGAAAACCAGGCGAGCGACCGCGCGTACCGCATCGGCCAGAAGAAGAACGTGCTCATCCACCGCTTTGTCTGCCCCGGCACGCTGGAGGAGAAGATAGACGCCATGCTGCAGGAGAAGCGGGAGCTGGCGGAAGGGCTGTTCAAGGACGGCGCGGAGAAACTGCTCACGGAAATGAGCAACAAGGAGCTGGTGGAATTCGTTTCGCTTGCCCGCAAGACTTGGGAGGACTGAACCATGGGACGCTACGACGACTACTACAACTACTACCCGCCATCCCTGACGAAAGCGGAACTCAACGCGCGAGCGCAGGTGATGGCGGCCAAGCTGGCCAAGAAGCTGGGGCATCCGCTGCAACCCGTGTGCATCGAGGGTACCAAGATTGCCAAGACCTTCTGGGGCAAGGCGTGGTGCGACAACATCGGAACCTACCAGGACAACGAGAACCGCCTGCCGCGCGGGCGCAGCTACGTGCGCAGCGGCTCCGTGATAGATTTGGCCGTGGACCCCGGCTACATCGCAGCCTGGGTGGCGGGCAGCGGCTCCAAGCCATACGAGGTGGAAATCAAGGTGGCCCCGCTCAACAACGAGCAGAAGGAGCGCATCCGCAACGCCTGCACCGCACAGCCGCTCTCCATGCTGGACCTGCTGCAGGGCAAGCTGCCCGCACCCGTGCTGGAGATGTTCCGCAGCGGGCCGGACGGCATCTTCCCGCGCCTGAACGAGCTGAAGCTGTACTGCTCCTGCCCGGATTCATCCTCGCTCTGCAAGCACCTTGCCGCCGTGCTGTACGGCGTGGGGCACCGCCTGGACGAGAAGCCGGAGCTGCTCTTCACCCTGCGCGGGCTGGACATCAACTCCCTGGTGGAGACATCCGCCGGGAATGCCCAAGCCGCGCTCACCGCACCGCCTGAAACCGAGCTTGGCGACGCCGACCTGTCGGCGGTCTTCGGCATCGACCTGGCACCGGCGGACACCATGCCCTCCCCCACCCTGGCGCGGCCGGAGAAGCCCGCCAAGCCCAAGCCCGCAGCGCGAAAGAAAGCCGCGGGGAAAGAAAGTCCAACCAAGAAGAAAACTGCGCCGAAAGTTTCCCTCGTCAAGATGCTGGGTTACATCCGCAAGTACACACGCTGGACTGATGCCGAGCTCGCCCATGCCCTTGAGGTGAAAGAGGGCATCCTGCTCGGGATGCAGCTATCCCCAAGCAGCGTTTCCGGCAGACGTTTCGCAAAAGTGGACAAGCTCTACCAGGAGGTGTACCGTCTGGTTCAGGAGGCCAAGGCCAAGCGCAAGAAATAGCGTCGCTCATCAGACACAGCGCGTTTTTGCAACGCGCCTTGACGCTTCGCAAAGTGACCTTTACGGAATCATCCATGGACTTGTCTGGCAAAACACCCGTTATTTCAAAACGGGTGCCCGATGCGGTATTTTTCGGCGCAGCGGCATTTTCCACGGCTCACACCCTCTCCCGTACACCTTCTCAAACAATGCACAAATATTGCGGCGGGGCTGCGTCAGATTTGCTGAGGGGACACGGCAGTCCCGGTAGGACATGAAAAG
>CALCWC010000086.1 GCA_937905985.1 uncultured Verrucomicrobiales bacterium
TCCTCCATGAGCATAGCCGTGGATTTGGTGAAGGACGGCGTGTGCGATGCCGTGCTCTCCGCCGGCAACACGGGCGCGGAGGTGGCCGCCTGCACCATCAAGCTGCGCCTGCTGGAAGGCGTGGAGCGCGCCGGCATCGTCTCCCCCATCCCGAACAACCGCAACTACGTGCTGGTGAGCGACACGGGCGCGAACCCGGACGCGAAGCCGAGCCACCTGGTGGGCTATGCCGTGATGAGCGCCCTGATGGCGCGCTACATCTACGGCATACCGGAGCCCAAGGTGGCCGTGATGAGCAACGGCACGGAGGACTGCAAGGGCAGCGAGTTCTCCAAGGAGGCCCACCGCCTGCTGCGCCACCTGGCGGATGCCCAGCTGCTTCCCTTCCAGTTCATCGGCAACCGTGAGGGGCACGACCTCTTTGATAGCGATATGGATGTGGCGCTCACGGACGGCTTCACGGGCAACATCCTGCTCAAGAGCGTGGAGGCCACCGCCAAGACCTTTGCCCGTTGGATCAAGAACGGCATCAAGAAGAGCCCCATGGCCATGGTGGGAGCGCTCGGCATGCGCGGCGTCTTCCGCAGCATCGGCGACCGCCTCAACGCGGATTCCGTGGGCGGCTGCCCGCTCATGGGCGTGCGCGGCGTCTCCATCATTGCACACGGTTCCGCCAACGCCCGCGCCATCCTCAACGCCACCCGCATGGCGGAAGGCATGTGCCGCCACAGCGTGAATGATCGCATCATTGCCGCCATGGCCCCCATCAATGAGGAACTCCGCCGCCTCGCGGAGGAGGAATCCGTGGTGTAGGCGTTGGCGAAGACGGAACCACCCCCCAAAAAAAACAACGCCCCCCGCGCAAAATTTGCGGGGTTGAAATGTTTTTCCCTTGCGCGCGCGCGCGGAAAGGGGTAGAATCAACGCTGGAATTTCGCCAGCGTTCCGCGCGCGGAAACTTTTTTGTGATTTTTTTTGCAAAAAGAATCACAAAAACGCGCGCTTGCCCGCTTAATGGGGTAGGGAAGGCTGAACGAAAGCCTCGTCCCGCACACCAGATTAACAGATAACACCAAACCACCATCCGACCATGACACGCCACCTCATCACCGCCATCGCCCTGGCCGTTCCCGGATTCCTTTGCGTCACGCTGCCGGCGCAGGCCGCGCCGCGCACCAAGGCTGCGCCAAGCACCAAGGCCCAGGTCCCCGCCCAGCGGCAGATCATCTCCGTTGCAAACGTGCAAGACGGCTACCGCCTCTTGTACCCGAGCAAAGGGAAGATGCTCACCGCCATCAACTACGCGGAGGACGTGGTGCCGCCGGAGGCCGTGGGCTCGGAGGACAAGCTCGGCGTGGTCACCGTGAGCCCGGCGGTTCCCGTGAGCGCGGTGTGGACCAGCCAGTCGGAACTCACACTCGTCCTCAAGGGTGACCTGGACCCGGAGGCCGTGTACAGCATTCAGGCCCGCCCCGGGGTGAAAAACGCGCAGGGGAGAGAGCTCGGCACCTTCCACACGCTCCTCTTTGCAAAGCAGCTGAATGACTATTTCGGCAGCAGCGAACGCTTCCTCTGCTGCCCCACCAGCGATGCGGAAACGGCGGCCAAGTTTCTGGCCAGGGCCGTGCTGCGTTCCTCCATCATCGGGCCGGGTGGCAAGACGGAAAAGGTGACGGACCGCCCGGCCGGCGCGCGTCCCGCCACGGTGGGTGATGCCGTGGCGCACTGGAACGACTACCTGGAAAGCGGGGACTACAAGGAGGATATAGAGGCCTTCAAGGCGCTGCCGCAGGATGAGGTGCTGCCCGGCTACTGGTACTTTGAAATGCCCGTTCCGGCGGCCAACGAGAGGCTGCAGCTGGTGCTGCCCGGCTATGGCAACCTGGACACCTCTGCCGGGAAACGGAGTGATTCTGTCATCAGAACCGCCACGCTCCCCTCCCTGGGAATCACCCTGGAACGCGTTCACACCGGGCTGGGGCGGTACGACATTCTGGTGCACATGGACCAGCCCGTGGCCCCGGAGGAAGTGGAGCGCGCCCTGATGCAGGGCATTTGGGAAATCCGCAAGGAGGATGATTCCAAGACGGCGCCGCTCGCCACCATGCAGGTGGAGAACGGCGTGCTCAAGGCCACCGTGAACGGCAAGCCCGTGACCATGAGCTATGATGCGGAAGCCACCGCCAAACTCCAGAAGAAGGTGCCCACCGCCGCCGGTGAGAAAACCGCCTGCCCCACGGCCGTGCTGCATATGGACACCGGCGGGGAATGCTTCCAGCTCGCTGCCGACGTGAAGCTTGCATCCGTTCACGGTGCATCCTCGAAAGCTTGCAGGGACTCCTGCTTTGTGAGCCCGCCCCACCCCACCATCAACACAGACGTCCTCACCTCCGGCAAGCTCAGCAAGGGCAGCAAGACCATCCACTGCCTGGTGCAGAGCATGGAGAAGGCCACCGCGCACATCTACCGCATTGATGCCCACGGAGAGGCCCCCGCCAAGGTGCTGGCCGCCTTCCGCGAGCTCTACACGCCCGCCAAGGTGCTGGAACTGGGCGGATATTCGGATGAGGCGGACGAGGCGCGGAAGCACCCCACCGTCTTCCCCGTGCAGCTGCTGCCCGGCGTGGCGGAAAGCCGCGAGGTGGACATCCCCTGCGACAGTGAGCCGCACGACATCAAACTCGGCGAACTCTTCCCCCAGGCTCCGGAAAGCTCCATGTACTTCATGGAGGTCAACGGCACCCTCGTTCCGGATCTCGGCAAGCCCGGCGCCAAATACGCCAACCAGGGCATTATCCAGGTCACGGACCTCGGCCTCATGTGGAAAGAGAGCCGCGACAAGATTTTCGCGTACGCCTACCGCTTGTCGGACGCCAAGGCGTTGGAGCACGGCACCCTGCTGCTGCAGGACAAGAACGGCGAGACCATTGCCACGATGGACGTGCAGAACGGCATTGCGGAGGGCACGCTGCTGAAGGGCACCTGCTTCCTGCAGCTGGTGAGCGGGGACGACAGCTACACCGTGGCCCTGCAGGATGCCAAGTCCAAGAACGAAACCACGCAGCTCACGGGCGACTTCTGGATATCCGACGTGGAGCGGGGCATGCCGCGCACGGAAACCTTCCTCTTTACGGACCGCAGCCTGTACCGCCCCGGGGAGACCGCGCACATCAAGGGATACGTGCGCACCATCGCCGGGGATAAGGTCACCATCCCGGAAATCACCTCCATCACCGCCACCGTGGAGGGCGACAAGACGCCCATCAAGGTGGACATGCAGCCGGACGGCAGCTTTGCCGTGGATGTGCAGCCCACCACCATCGGCAGTTACGTGGACGTGAGGTTCAACATGGTGCAGGCGGGGGACGGCAACGGCACCTCCCCGGATATGGCCGCCGCCAAGGCCATGGGAGCGGATATGAAAGAGGTGCAGTACATACTGAACGGCTCCCGTACCGCCACCATCAGCCTCAACGTGCAGGAATTCCACCGAGACGAGTTCGAGCTGAAGCAGGCCCTCACGGTGGATTCCGGCGCGCAGTGGGTGGAGATCAACACGGATGCCGCCGGATTCAACGGCGCACCCGTGGCCAACGGCAAGGTGGAGTGGGAACTGCAGCAGCAGCCGGCAAACCTCTATCCGGATGCCTTCCCCTCCTTCCAATTCTCCGATAGCGACACCCTGGGGGATAGGATCGATCATGACGACGATGCCGCGCTCACCGGCTTTGCATCCAAGATGGATGAGAAGGGGCACGGCTCGCACCGCTTCGACCTTGCCGCCGCCTCGGGCCGCAGGCAGATCACCGTGGGTAGCACCGTTACCAACGCCAACGGCCGCAGCGTGCGTTTCGCTGAGCGCCGCATCATCGACTCCAGCAGCGTCTACGGCGGCATCCGCGTCGCCAACCGCCTCGTCGAGAAGGGGCAGAACGTGGAAATCGCCCTGGTGGCGGTGGATAAGGAGGGCAACGCCCTCACCGCCGCGCCCGTGAACGCCAAGGTCAAGGTGGAGCGCCAGAGCTTCCGCAGCTACCGCTTCGGGCTCGGCTCCACTTCCGCCGCACGCAACGTGCCGCGTGTCCAGACCGTGGCGGAGCAGGACGTGCAGCTCACCGGTACGCCCGCCAACATTTCCATCCCGGTCGCAAACCCCGGCGTGCACCTCGTCACCCTGGAGGGCACGGATGCCCAGGGCCGCACCTTCAAGGCCACGCATGATTTCTATGTGGTTGGCGAGCATGAGCTGGACGACGACATCCCGTGGGACTTCCGCGACGGCGAGTACATCGGCCTGGTGGGAGACAAGGACGTGTACAAGCCCGGGGAGACGGCGCATTTGCTGGTGCAATCCCCTGTGGATGCGGAGGCGCTCATCACGCTGGAGCGTGAGGGCGTGGTGCGGCATTTCAAGCAGCACATCTCCGCTGCGCACCCCGTGGTGGATATCCCGCTCACGGAGGCGGATGCGCCCGGTCTGGCCGTGGGGCTCTTCCTGGTGCAGGACGCCTCCGCCCGCAAGGACGGCAGAGGGCTGCCCATCATCAAGACCGCGGAAATTCCCCTGCGCGTGGACCCCGTGGGCAAGCGCCTGGCCGTGGAGCTGGACAAGCCTGCCTCCCCGCAGCTGCCCGGTGCCACCGCCCGCGTCTCCGGCGTGGTGAAGGATGCCCAGGGCAACCCGCTCGCCAATGCCGGCGTGACCCTCTACGCGGAGGACGAGGGCACGCTGCAGATACGCGGCTACAAGCTGCCGGATCCCGCCCGCCACTTCTACACGGACACCGCCCGCTGCCACTCCCTGCGCACATACTCCTCCCTCTTCCAGATTCGCGGTGAGGTTTTCCAGACGTCCATGCTCGGCAACAAGGGCGTGTTTATCGGCGGCGGTGACGATGAGGGCGACATGGAGGTGTCTCCCACCGTGCGCGAGAACTTCAACCCCTGCGCCGTGTGGCTCGCCAACATCAAGACGGACGCCCAGGGCCGCTTCTCCGCGGAATACACCAACCCGGACACGCTCACGCGCTACCGCGTGATGGCCGTGGCCGCCGCAGGGGCGGACAAATTCGGCTCCGGCCAGACCTCCTACGAGGTCAACAAGGCTGTGATGCTGGAACCCGCCGCACCCGCCGCAGCCGCAGAGGGGGATGACCTGTTCATCCCCGTCACCGTCAGCATGAACCCGGACCAGCTGCCGGAGGAGTACCGCAACAAGCCCATCACCTGGAACATCTCCCTGAACGCGGAGAATGCGGCGGGTCCGGGGGCACCGCTCTGTGTCCCCCTCGTGGGGAACACGCCCGGCACCATCTTTGTGCCCGTGCGTTTCCCCGAGGTGGGAGAGACCACCCTCACCTGGACCGCCACCCCGCAGGACGAAGCCCTGCGCGACAAGACGGACGCCGTGCGCGACCACTTCACCGTGGTGCCGCCCACGCCCTTCCTGCGCGAGGCCGTCTACGAGGCCGTGGAGGCCGGGGAGAGCCTCAAGCCCGCCGATTTGGTGTCGCTGGATTTCCGCAGCGACAGCCATGTGTCGCTGGACTTCTCGGCCAACCCGTTCATCGGTGCCACGCAGGGCATGGACATGCTGGTGCACTATCCGTACGGCTGCTCGGAGCAGCTGGCGTCCGGCATGCTGCCGTGGATTCTGCAGGATGAGCTCGCCCCGTGCGTGGGCATGAAGTACCCGCAGGGGAAGACGCGCGCCACCGTGATTGCCGAGTCCGTGAAGAAGCTCTCCGAGCGCTTCACCTCCGGCATGGGCTTCTCCTACTGGGGCAGCGGGGATGTCACGCCGTTCAGCCCGCATGTGGCGCTCGCCCTGCTGCTGGCGCAGGACAAGGGAATCTCCCTGCCGTACAACATCAGCACCGCCAACCTGGTCAAGATGCTCGTGAACGCCACGGCGAACAAGGATGAGCCCTCCTCGGCCGTGTATGCCGCCTATGTGCTGGCGCGCGCCGGCAAGCTCACGCCGGAGCTGCTGGCCCAGGCGGAGAAGCAGCTGCCCAAGAATGCGGATGCCCGCCTGGCTTGGGGATTGGCGCTGGCGGCACGCGTGAGCGGCAACCCGCGCGCGGATGCCCTCTGCAAGGCCGCTGCCAAGGCTCAGGAGAAGCGCGAGTGGAGCTACCTGCCCGCCGTGCGCACCCTGCGCATGCTGGAGCAGATTGCCCGCGAGCCCAAGAGCGCCCGCACCACGGCTGCCGTGCGCGAGTATGTGGCGTACGATGCCCAGCACTTCAACTCCACCTACGGCAACGCCTGGCTCATGATTGTGCTGCATGAGTTCATCGCCCAATCGGATATCCAGAACGTCCGCGCCGTGGTGAACGGAAACGAGCTCGCCCTCCAGAAGATGTGGCACAAGGACACCACCGTGGGTACGCAGGACGCATTCGCCTGCACAGAGGGCACCGCCTACGCCTGCGGTTTGGCAGAGGGCTACCAGAACAAGGACCAGGAGCCGCGCATGGTGGACGAGGGGTTCAAGGTGACTCGCCGTTACGAGCGCTACGCCGGCAACAACACCTGGGTGCCCACCGCCCAGTTCACCGTGGGTGACGTGGTGCGCGTCACGCTGGAGTGCACGCCCACGCGCGACACCGGGCGCTACACTGTGCTGGAGGACCGCCTCCCCGCCGTCTTTGAGGCCGTGAACCCGGAGCTCACCTCGCAGGATGTTCCCGCCGAGCTGCGCAGCAACCCCTCCATCGGCTGGAGCTTCACCTCCTGGGTGGACAACAAGGTGTACGGCAAGGACCGCGTGGCCTTCTTCACCTCGCACGGCGGAACGATGAAGTGCAGCTACATCGCCCGCGTGGTGAAATTCGGCAAGGTGACCGCGCCCGCCGCCAAGGCGGAGATGATGTACACGCCGCAGAACTACGGCCTCTCCATCCCGCATGTCATTACTGCGACCGCGCCGGAGGTGGAGATGCCCAGCGCTTCCGCAGCCAAGGCTGACAAGTGATGCGCCGCCGCACCAAAGCCGCCGCTGCCGTGATGGTTTGCGCCACCACGGCAGCGGCGGCGTGCTGGTGGGTGCTGCCGTTCTGTGTGGCACCCGCCGCCCTGCCATCCATGCCGGACACGCATGTGTACGACCGCAACGGCGAGATGCTGGGCTTCCTGAAGGATGCGCAGGGGCGGCGCTGCCGCCTGCCGCAGGGTGAGCTGCCGCCCGCGTTGGTGCGCGCCGTGCTGGCGGCGGAGGACAAGCGTTTCATGAGCCACGGCGGCGTGGACCTGCTTGCGCTGGCACGCGCCGCGCGCGACAAGCTGGGCGGCGGCACCTCCGGCGCTTCCACCATCACCATGCAGCTTTGCAAGCTGGGGCACCGCAACGCCCCGCGCAACATACGCTCCAAGCTGCGGGAGATGCTGCAGGCGCGCCGCCTGGAGATGTCGGGTGCATCCAAGCATGATATCCTGCGTGCGTATTTGGACAACGCGGATTTCGGCAACAACTACCGCGGCGTGGAATGCGCGGCGTGGATGTATTTCTCCAAACCCGCCGCGGAGCTGGGTGTGCCGGAGGCCGCGCTGCTGGTCTCCGTGTTGCAGGCGCCGTCCCGCTTGAATCCGCTGCGCCATCCGGAGGCCGCGCTCGCGCGCCGCAACCGCGTGCTCGCCGCCATGGGAGAACCCGCCGATGATGCCGACCTCCACCTGCGTCCGCTGCGGGAATCCGTGCCGTCGTGCGTTACGCAGGCTGGCCGCCAAACCCTGCTCGCCCCGCTGCAGAAAGCTTGCGAGGCCGCCGCCGCGCAGGAGGTGGAACGCATGCGCGGCCACAACATGTCGCAGGCGGCCGTCTTCATCTTGCACAACCCCACGGGAGAGGTGCTGGCGTGCGTGCCGGCCGCCCTGCCGCAAAGCACGCGCGGCGGTGCGCTGGACGGCACCCGGACTCCGCGTTCCGCCGGTTCCACGCTCAAACCCTTCGTGTACCTGCAGGCCTTCCGCCACGGCGCTTGGCCCGGCACGGTGATGGCGGATGTGCCCACGCTCTACAAGAGCCTCACGGGCGTGCAGGCTCCCACCGACTACAACGGCCACTATCTCGGCCCCGTCACCATCCGGCGCGCGCTGGCATGCTCGCAGAACATCCCCGCTATGCAGGCACTCGGCTCCATCGGTTCCATCGCGGAGTTCCTGGATGATTTGCAGAAGCTCGGCTTCAAGCCTGAGCGCGGGGAGGACGAATACGGGCTGGGGCTTGCCATCGGCAACGCACACGTCACGCTGGCGCAGCTGGTGCGCGCGTACGCCGCCCTGGCGCGCGGCGGTTCCCTGCCGCAGGTGTTCACGCGGCTGCCGCATGCGGGGCAGCCGGAATCCGAGCCGCTGTATGATGTGCGCGACTGCTACCGCATAGCGGATATCCTGAGCGACCCGACGGCGCGCACATCCACCTTCGGGCGCGCCCCCATGCTCACCTTCCCCTTCCGCTGCGCGTGCAAGACCGGCACCTCCTCCAACTACCGCGACAACTGGTGCGTGGGCTTCACCCGGGAATTCACGGTCGGCGTGTGGGCCGGCAATTTCGACAACACCCCAATGGAAAAAATCAGCGGCATCTCCGGCGCGGGGCCCATCTTCCACCGCGCCATGCTGCTGGCCTATGAGCATACTGCGGAGGAACCCTCCTTCCCGGCGAGGCCGCAGGGTATCGTCGATGTGAAAATCGACACCCGCACCGGCGGTGCCGCGCGTGCCGACACCCCGGCGGAATGTGTGCAGACCGAACTCGCCCTGGCAGAGGATATGCCCAAGGAATCCACCGCGTATGATGCCAACGGCCGAGCCGTGCTGGATTCCCGCTACGCGGAATGGTACGCCCAAACCCAGCCCCTGCGCCTCTACGCGCTGGACCCCGCCGCCAAGGGAGACCGCGCGCCCTTCATCCTTCTCCCCGCCGATGGCGCCACCGTGCTGCTGGACCCCAACCTCCCCGCCAACGGCTCCATGGTGGAGCTCAAATCAACCCTGCCCGCTGCCACCACCACCTGGCGCTGCGATACCCTCCGCATCATCCGCGAGGGCAACTCCTGGTTCGCCGTCGCCACCCCGGGCTCCCACACCATCCACGCCACCGACTCCACCAACGGCCTCCACGCCCAATCCACCATCACCGTCCGACAGCCGTAGGCGTGCGCAACCCTTCACGCCCGTTACCATAAATGGCAACCCAAGAGCAACGCATTGGCATTGCACGCCTTACAAGGGTGCCGCGATTTTTTTTGAAAAAAACGCACTTTGGGTCGTACATTTTGCCTTTTGGGTGCTTATAGGTAGTAGAGAGCGCCATCATGCCGCGGGTGCGGGAGGTCATCACGTTAAACAATAATCTTGCAAATCCAGCCCAGGACTGATAGATTCCCTTTAACCTCAACTTCATCCCCTAGAAGATGGCAATGTTCCCTATTTAGTCTATCCTTTATCTGCCATGAAAAAAATATTAAAATTATTATTGTTCATCCTTAACTTGATTATAGGAATTTATGTTTACCGTGATCTACTCAACATAGATATATACGAGTCTTGCGGATTTGAAGAATTGTCCATTTTAAAACATATATATGTATATTTCTTTTTAATTTCTGCAACACTATTTCTAATTGCCACGTATTATCGATCTATTATCATATGTCTTTTACAAACGGCTTTGATGTCAATACCTTTTAGTTTAGGTGTGAATGGAATTTGTGGGCATACCTCGTATACTCATCTTATCGATTTGTTATTTATTCAAGTTTTAATTCCATTTTCATTAGCGCTATATAAACTTTTTAAGAACATAACTATTCCAAGAATGATAATGATTCTAACATTTGCTATTGTAGACGTATATGTCATTATTTATTTCCCATCTATCATAAATAAAATTGGAGGTTAGTTTTCTCGCCATTATGCATATCAGGTTCCATCACGTCTCATGGAACAAAACAGCATTGGCATCAATAATGATATTGGCTGTCTCCTACCTGCGTGGTGAAAACAGGGTGCCACTGACCGGTACAACACCCAGGGACGTCCACGCCACCAAGCGGAGCCTGGGGGGTGTCCCCCTTCGCACTTACAACTAACACAAAGCGCCCGACGGCCCCCGCAGGGGCGCACCGCTTGCGGTGCGGTAAGGGCGATTGGCCAGCCACGTATGTGGCTGCCCGCAGGGCGAACCGCCGTGAGGCGGCGGTGAGGCAACCCCGCCTCCGTTCGGGGTGGATACACGGTCCGCTGCAAAATGATTTATTTATTTGCATGCGCGCGCTAGTTTTGATATAATCTAAACAACGCCGCGCGCATGATAAGGAAAATAGCCAGGTTCTATATGGATGGATTTCGCGGGATGGCGCTGGGGCGGACGCTCTGGTGGGTCATTCTGGTGAAACTGGCGGTGATTTTCCTGGTGTTGCGCCTGTTTTTCTTCCAGCCCTACCTACAGGGAACGGAGGAGGAGAAGGGAGAGGCCGTGGGCCGTGAGCTCTCTGAAAGAATCACAACGCAATAATTCACTATGGAACCTAACGCATACACTGATTTGGTGGATTGGTCCCGCGCGCAGTTTGCGCTGACGGCCATGTACCACTGGCTTTTCGTGCCGCTCACGCTGGGTCTGGGCCTGCTGGTGGCCATCATGGAGACCTGCTACTACCGCGTGCGCACGGAGCGCTGGTTGACACTCACCAAATTCTGGATGAAGCTCTTCGGCATCAACTTCGCCGTCGGCGTGGCCACGGGCATCATCCTGGAATTCGAGTTCGGCACCAACTGGAGCAACTACAGCTGGTTCGTGGGGGATATTTTCGGCGCACCCCTCGCCATTGAGGGCATAGCCGCGTTTTTCATGGAATCCACCTTCCTGGCCCTTATGTTCTTCGGCTGGAAAAAGCTTTCACCCGGTGCCCATCTTGCCTCCACCTGGCTCACCGTCACCGGTGCCACCCTCTCCGCCTGGTGGATTTTGGTGGCCAACGGATGGATGCAGAACCCCGTGGGTATGGAGTTCAACCCCGATACCGTGCGCCATGAGATGGTCAGCTTTGCAGATGTGGCGCTCAATCCCGTCGCCGTCGCCAAATTCATCCACGTGGTCACCTCTTCCTGGTCCCTGGGATGCGTCTTCGTGGTGGGCATTTCCTGCTGGGTGATGCTGCGCCGCGGCGCGGAGGATGAGGTGCGCAGAATCGTGCTGAGAAGCGTGCGCACGGCTTCCGCAATCGGCTTGGCGGCTACCCTGCTCACCGCGTGGACCGGGCACTACAGCGGCACCCTCATGGCCAAGTACCAGCCCATGAAGCTCGCCGCCGTGGAGGGCCTGGCCAAGGGCGGGGCAGGGGAGGACCTTGTGGTGGCAGGCCTGGTGAACGCCGGCGTGGACTGGACCACCGCCTCCAACGATGAAGCTGTCGATTTGCAGCTCTCCCTGCCGCGGGGACTTTCCATCATGGCCACCGGAGAGGTGGACGGCTTTGTACCGGGCATCCGCGATGTGCTGGAAGGCTACACGGATGCGGATGGGAAGGCGGTGCCCTCCGCCCGCGAGAAAATGGCGCGCGGGCGCGAGGCCGTGAAAGCGCTTTCCGTCTACCGCAAGGCCAAGGCCGCCGGCGATGACGCCACCGCAGAGGCCGCGCGCACCGCGCTTGCCGCCAATGTGGAGTATTTCGGTTACGGCTACATCAACGACCCGGCGGAGCTGGTGCCCAACGTGCCGCTTCTGTTTTATTCCTTCCGCGTGATGGTGGGCTGCGGCTGCCTTTTCCTGGTGCTGTTCGGTGCGCTCACCCTGTTCAGCCGCCGCATCATGGAGAACAGGCCTGCCCTGTGGTGCATGTGCCTTACCCTGCCGCTGGCCTGGCTGGCTTCGGAAACGGGATGGGTGGTGACCGAGGTGGGACGCCAGCCCTGGGCCATTCAGGATATGCTGCCCAACTGTGCGGCCGTTTCCGCCTTGCAGACGGGAACCGTGCAGACCACCTTCTGGATTTTTGCCGTGCTGCTCACCGTGCTTGTGGCGGCGGAGCTCTGCATCATGTACCGCGCCATTGCCGCCGGTCCCGATACCAAACAGAAAGGAGAATAAACCATGTACGAGACTCTTCAACAATATTGGTGGTTCCTGGTCTCCCTGCTGGGGGCGCTGCTTGTCTTCTTGCTCTTTGTGCAGGGCGGGCAGTCACTGGTGTGGTCCCTGGGCAAGAACGAGGCGCAGCGGCGCGTGCTGCTGCTGGCCATCGGGCGCAAGTGGGGGCTGACCTTCACCACGCTCGTCACCTTCGGCGGTGCGTTTTTTGCCTCCTTCCCGCTGTTCTATTCCACGAGCTTCGGCGGTGCGTACTGGGTGTGGATGGCCATCCTGCACACCTTTGTGGTGCAGGCGGTTTCCTATGAGTTCCGTGTGCGGCGCGGCAACCTGCTGGGTTCCGGCACCTTCTCCGTGTTCCTGTTCATCAACGGCCTGCTGGCTCCGCTGCTCATCGGCACGGCGGTGGGCACCTTCTTCAACGGTGCTGAATTCGTGGTGGACAAGGCGGCCCTCACCTCCGGTGCGGCCCCGGTCATTTCCTCCTGGGCCAACCCGCTGCACGGGCTGGAGGCCGCGCTCAACCCGTGGAACCTCTGCTTAGGTGCGGTGCTGGTGTTCCTCTCCCGCCTGCTGGCCTGCCTGTATTTCCTCAACAGCGTGGCAGATGGCGAAATCCGCCTGGCCGTACGCCGCCACCTCGTGTACGAGGCCGGGCCCTTCCTGGTGTTCTTCCTGCTCTTTGTGTGGCATTGGCTCACGCAGGACGGCGTGGGCGTGTCGGACGGCGGCATGGCGTACATGGAATCCTGCAAGTACCTGCACAACCTGCTGGCCATGCCGGCAGTGGCTTGCACCCTGCTGGCGGGCGTGGTGCTGGTGCTGTTGGGCATCATCCGCCCGCTGCTCACGGTGAAGCACCACGGCATCTGGTATGCGGGCGCGGGCACCGTACTCACCGTGCTGGCCCTGCTGCTTTGCGCCGGGTGGAACAACACCGCCTTCTATCCCAGTATCGTGAACCTCCAGAGCTCGCTCACCATCCGCAACAGCTGCTCCAGCGAGTTCACCCTGCGCACCATGGCCTACGTCTCCGTCCTCATTCCCTTCGTGCTCGCCTACATCATCTGGGCCTGGCGCGTGCTGGACCGCGAGTCCGTGACGGAATCCGAAACCAACGAGGATTAAGCCACGCCTGCTACCACAAATCACAACATTGCCATCCCATAAAAAACGCTCGGAGTGGTGCAACCCTTGATTCGGTGCCGCCTCACGCGCCCGGATCAACCGCGCTTGTTACCACTCATCATTGTGCCCCGCTTTGCGGGTGACGTGCGGCCGAATTCATAAACCCAGATTTCCGATTTTACCAGACCCCACACCGGAACCATGCTGGTTAGCGCGCCTCTACCGAAGCGTTATGGGATGGCAATGATCAGAACCCGATAGCAACGCATTGGAATTGCGTGCATTATAATCGCGCCGCGATTTTTTTGAAAAAAACGCACTTTGGGTCGTGCATTTGGCCTTTTGGGTGCTTATAGGTAGTAGAGAGCGCCATCATGCCGCGGGTGCGGCGAGTATGGGGCGACCTCAACAAACATCAACATCGAAAGTCAACAAACCATGTCCAACATAGGATTCCACATCGAAAACGGCGTACTGTTCGGGTCGCCAGAGGTCATCACGTTGAACCATAGGCTTGCAGACCCGGCCCGGGACTGATAGACTCCCTTCAACTTCATCCCTCCCTAAAACCAACATAGAGACCTTGAATATGCATGTGTTATCGCCATTGTTCCGTATCACGGTCCTGACATTACTTCTTCTTTGCACTCCTACCAAACTGAAGGCAAATGATGGAAAGGAAACAATAGGACATCAAGAAGAACCAAGAGAGGCAATTGGACCGGCTGAACTTTCCTTCCGCCAAGGATTGAGGTGCGACAACGAGCAGCATCAGCCGATGGATGCAGTGCGCTGTTATTCCATGGCAGAAAAGCTGGGGCACGCCGCTGCCGCTGGCAAGTTGGGGCAACACTTCGCAAAAGGTGATGGCTGCGATTGTGACAAAATGAAAGCTATGCGCCTGTTTGTCAAGGCTCTCAAGGGTGGAGACACAACGGCTCTTAAAGCGGCGACAAAGATGTTGATAGATGCATATAACGATCCAACGGACACCACAGAATTTTCGGAAACGGACATGGCCGTCGTCTATGGTACTGCCGACACGCTTGCGATGATGATGGAGGATGCTGCGGCCATGTATTGCTACGGGTTGCAACTAATCTACGTATTTACGGATGTGGAGTGCCATATCGAAGAAGGCCTGAAACTCATGCAAAAGTCAGCCAAACTAGGAGATGCAGATGCTATGTATTTCTTGGCATGCTGGTTTTTGAATCATAAGGAGAACGACAAAGCTATGTCATACATGAAGGCTGCGGCTGAAGCGGGACTTCCTGATGCGAACGCTCATTTGGGATACATCACGCTTAAGGGGCTATACGGGGTAGTTCAAAATAGAGAAAAGGCCTTGAAGTTGCTCCAATATGCGGCAGAAAACGGAAATACAACTCTACGTTACATGGTCGGTTTGTATATGTATCAAGCCGAGGATGATAAAAATTGTGCGATTTGCCTAATGGGTGAGAAGTGGATAAAACAAGCTGCAAATCAACTCCACCCCAATGCTAAAAAATGGGTGCTGCAACATAAAAAATAGAAGCAATGGGTACAAATATGCAACAAAGTGGAGATCCGCTTAAAACTGCCCTTTAGTTAGCTTTTGATATAAAACCCATACGGCAAATTTAAAATACACAACAATTATGATTTACATTAAAATTTTATTGTTTTTATCAATTGTTTCGTATATCGCCCACAATGAATCTACTCTCATTGATGCAAAACAGGTGATAACAGATTCTCCATTGACGCGCGAGGGCGATATCTCCAACAAAAATAAGGATGCCATCGATTCAAGCAATGATGAAAATATAAGGTCTCGCGTAGAACGACTTAGCAAAGAAATTACTTTGGCCAATCAAATTGGCGATGAGGAAAAATCGTTAAAACTAGCGTGTCTCGTTTTAGATATTTTTAGTGAAGAGGGTATTATAGATTCACTGAAATATGGAAACGTAGATGCAAGAGGCAACATCACCCATATTAGGGATTTTCCCAACGAATTTCCAATAATCGAGACGACTGACGATCAAGGAATTTACAGCTATGAAGTAGATGAAGGAGAGATAAAATCAATGCTTTCCAATAACAACCAATGTGAATATATTGTTATCCTTTCTCCATGGGATGGATATCCTCTGTTTAAAATTAAAATTAGCGATGATTTTATTTTTTGGTTAACTGGCGAGTAAAAGTACAAGGCAGGCTGGCGAGAAGTTACATAACTGACATACGATGAAGAAAATCCAAAAGTATGCCTCATCCCTCTACTCAGGGGGGAGTGATGCTCCCGACATCCCGGTGCAGCGCTATTCCGCCCCGCCCTTCGTGGACAGCGGGAGGTGAAAGTTTCTGAGCGTACTGGAAATCATCTTCAGTTGCTTCGTCGTGCTCATTGTTGCCTACTGGCAGCTGTTTTCCACAGTCTTTTATAACTCCCACACTCTCTACAGGCACCCGATGGGAGCCATGGGCTATTTGGGGCTGGGCATGGTCGTGCTTATCCCGCTCCTCTTCTTGATTGCCCTTTGGAAAAAAAGCCTTGCCTACGCCAAGTACGGCTTTCTGGGTCTCGGCATTCTCGCCCTGGCATCAATCCTGCCGATGCTGTTCATAGCCGTCGTCTTCCCTGATGAGCCGCTCTCCAAAAACTCCCCCGCGGAAAGCTATATGCCGGTGCGCATCCTCATCGAGTTCTTCACGGTACCCCTGTTGGGGCTGGGCTGCCTCTGGCGGTATTGGTGCATGAAGAATTATGCCTGCTCTTCGTATCTGACGATGCTCCTGCTGCAACACCGCGCCACCCCCTGCGCCACGCGCCGCACCATCGCGTTGCTCCTCCTCTACTTCACCCTCTACGTCATCTTTCCCGCACTGTTTGAGATTTTGTAAGTATGCAACGTCCTACTGTCTTCCAACGCATCGGACTTTCGAGCCTTGCAAACGTACTGCGATTTTTTTGAAAAAATGCATTTTTTGTTGTGCATTTTGCCTTTCAGGTGCTTAATAGGGGTGTATGAAACTTCCAAAGGGAATCGACCGCAAGACAATCATCGCGTTTACCGTGGCCATGGTGGTGCTGGTGGGCGCGTGGGAGGTGCGTAGCCACCTCCGGCATGAGGCGGAGCCTGTTGGGCCCGGTGTTGCGGACGAAGTCTCGCTGCTGCTGGACGACCATTTCGTGCGCACGGAAGAGGACATCCTGAAGGACTACACCGTGGACAGTCGATGTGCATGCGATGCGAAGGACCTGGGGGCGACCGTAAAGCGCGTGGCGGAGGAATTCGCGCAGCGGCGTTATGGCTCCCATCTTGCCGAAATCCGCGTCTCCGGCTTGTCCAAGCCCGTGTATTTCGAGATGACCAGCCACGGCAACGGGAGCCTCTGCGTCCCGAACAGACTGGGGTGGTACGAGGATTTCAGGGTGTATGACCAGCACGACGACGGTCGTCTCTTTGACCCGCCCGTGGCGGATATCAAGATGAGCGAGCCGGAAGCCGACGGCTCCTACCGCATCGACATCAAGGCGAGCGTCCGCGAATCCGACGGACGCATCATCCAGACGACGCAGAGCTTTACCAACGGCGGGGGCGGCACCGAGTGAAACGTCATTTCACTTGCGGCGGGGCGGGGATGGTATAGAATGCGTGGCGGTGGACGTGAAAGACGATTATTTCACGGTGAAGCGGATGCCGCCGTAGGAGCGGGAGGCGCCGGGCATGGATTTCGTGAGGGTGCAGGTGCCGGAATGGGGAGTCTCGAAAGTGAGCCAAATCATGACGGACTCCGGTCCGGAGCAGGAGATGCGGGCGGTGTTGGGCCCGGTCTTGGTGTAGGAGCAGAAGTTCGGCGGGGCGCACTTCTCCGGTATGGTAATGGGATCTGGCTTGTAGTTGGAGGCGTGCGGGGGGTGGGGGATATCGCCCTCCGCAGTGGCGCGTGAGGTAATCTGCTCCTCCGTGGCGGGGGAGAACGTGAAAGTCATGCCGACCGCTTTCTGCGGTGCCAGGTCCGGCGCATCTGCGGCTGCCAGGCACATGGGAATTGCGGCGCATGCCATGAGGGATTTCATCATCATACCACCATCCTAGCAAACATCCGCGACCATTGCAAGGGAATTGGGAAAGAATGGAGCAACAGGCGGGACGGGTTACTGCCGCCAGAAAGGGTGTTGGGTCCAATACGGATTGGTGAACCCTATAGCCTTGTACGCATGTTTGTGCGGAGTGTGCTCGACAATCAGGTCCAATATGCGTGAAGACCACTGGCTGCGGGGGCGCGATTGTCTTGAGGATGATATGGCATGCCGTCAACACTGCCGCTGTGGAGGACAGGGAAAGCACGAGTTTGTTGCCTCCTCCGTGTTCACACCACATGCGACTGCTTTCATTCCAAACGCAGTTCCACAGGGGATTGGCGCTCCGCTTCAAGATTTCGTTGCCGCGCCTGCCAAGCCAGCGGTTGTTCCACACGCGAGACTGGTGGGCGCAGGCATTCCTGACATCATTCAACACGGAAACGACGGAGAGGAAGAAAGGCAAATCCCCCGGCATGCCCAAATTGTGGGCAACCATGGCAGCGACCGCCCGCAGGATGAGCGCGCGCGGCACCGCATCATGAATTAGTGGTAAGCCGTGTAGTGCAGGAAAGCGGCAACCAGGGCGGAGAGAATCAGGCTCGCAAGCCCCGCCAGGATGGACCAGTTGACCCACTGCCGCGCGCGCTCGGAATCGCGGTACGCCTTCTCGCGGTCGCCCGCATCCCACGCGCTGTCCACCCCCGCCGCCATGACGATGGCCACAATGCCGAACGGCATGCAGCAGAAGCAGGTAACCAGGATGGCGCTGGGCAGGTGGTTGTCCGGCCGCGGCAGGGTGTTGCGCGGTGGCGGTGGCAAGGGGCTGAGACTGGGGTTGTTCATGGCGTTCTCTACACCCTATTATAAGCCGCGCGGCTGGCGAAATGCACAAAAAAATGAAAAAAATGTCAGAAAAATGTGCCAGGGGAGCCTAAATGCCCAAGACGTTTCTGAGGATGAACCAGGCGATGGTGCACCAGGCGTAGAGCTGGACAATGCGGATGTAGGCGCGGCTTGGGTGCAGGGGGCGGCGGCGGATGAAGGCCGCGGCTTCCCGCAGGTATTCCGCCAGCAGCATCAGCACGGACGGAATCAGGAAGAAGTTGAAACGGCAGGCCGCCCACACATCCCCCGCCAGCAGGGCACGGGTTGCGCGCGTGCCGCCGCAGCCGGGGCAGGACAGCCCGGTGAGGCGATGGAAGATGCAGCCGGGCGACACCATCTCCACCATATGGGAAAGCCAGCCGGGGTACGCGCATTGCACCACCGCCACCGCTACCGCCAGCAGCGGCGGCAGCAGAAGCAGCAAACCTCGCGCGGTGCGGCTCATCAATCAGTCGTTGTTGCGCACGCGGGAGCGCGGGGAAAGCACAATGGGCACGCCCGCGGCCTTGATGCGCTTGCGGATGGCGTTGCGCAGGTACTGGGCGTAGCTGTCCGGCAGCAGGCGCTTGTCGTTCACGAACAGCACGTAGGTGGGCACGGGGATGGTGGTGTACTTCTCGTTGAGCGCGGTGGTGGCGTAGAAGAGCTTGAGGCGCTTCTTGAGCACGCGGTGCTGCCCCGGCGGGTTCATTTCCATGGCGCGCTGCAGCAGGCGGTTCAGTTCACCCGTGCCGGGCATGTTGCATGCCTCCGCCTTCACTCGCTGGATGGCCTTGAAAATGCCCTCCAACCCTGTTCCTTCCTTGGCGGAAACGATGCTCACCGGTGCGTAGTCCAAGAAGAACAAATTCTCCGAAATATGCTCTTTCACCGCTTCTTTGCGGGCGCTCATGGGAGCCTCGGGGCAGTAGAGGTCGAACTTGTTGACGATGACGATGCAGGGCTTGCTCTCCTTGGCGATGATGGAGCCGATGCGGCGGTCTTGCTGGGTGACGCCTGCCGCCATGTCGATGACCAGCAGGCAGATGTCCGCTCGGCGGATGGCCTTCTCGCTGCGCATGGCGGAGAACACCTCCACGGAGGTGTCGCGCTTGTTGCGCGGGCGCATGCCGGCGGTGTCGATGAGTACGTAGCCGTTGCCGTCGTGCGTGTAGGGGATGTCGATGGCATCGCGCGTGGTGCCGGCCACGTCGGAGACGATGGTGCGCTTGTCGTTGAGGATGGCGTTGACGAGGGAGGACTTGCCGGCGTTAGGCTTGCCGATGATGGCGACGCGGATGGGGGAGTCCTTGGCCACTTCCTCGCGGTCGGGTTCCTCTTCCGGTTCCGCATCGGCATCCGACTCCGCCTTTTTGGCATCGGCTCCGAGAGATTTGAGGACGGCGTTGAGCTTGGCGGCGAGCTGCTTGAAGCCCCTGCCGTGCGCGGCAGAGGTGAAGATGTAGCTCTCAAACCCAAGCCCGGTGAACTCTCCCAGGTTGAGTTCCTGCTTTTCCGTGTCTGCCTTGTTGAGCACCAGCAGCACGGGCACGCTGCTCTTGTGCAGCTGTTCCGCTATGGCCTTGTCGATGGGTGTCAGGTGGTCTCGGCAGTCGCACACGAACATGATGCAGTCCGCCGCGTTGAGCGCAATGTCCGCCTCGCGCGCCACCTGGGCGCCGAATCCGTCGTCCAGCGTGGAGCCGATGCCGCCCGTGTCCACCGCCAGCGCATCGTAGTCCGTGATGCGGATGGGGGCGCAGAGGCGGTCGCGGGTGACGCCGGGTTGGTCATGAACAATGGCAATGCGGCGGCCGACCATGCGGTTGAAGATGGCGGATTTGCCGACATTGGGTCGGCCGACGATGGCGATGGTGGGACAACTCATTTGAATTTACAATTTACGATTGACGATTGACGATTGACAATTTGGCGCGTCACTTTCCGGTATGGGGGGGGAACTTGCCGCCGAGATGCTGGACAGATTCAGGCACTCCGCCCGGGGCCACGCCGGCTGTCTGCTGGCAGGATACCAGCGTGGTTGCGGCGGCCACGGTTGCAAGAATGGGGTATGCTACCTTCTTAACTGTTTCAGGTTTGATTTCCATGGGAAAGTTTACGATTTAGAATTTTAAAAATTAGAGGGGGCGTTCGGTGATGGAGCGGATATTCTCCTTCTGCCTCTTGGCCTCCGCCTTGGGATCATACGGGATAAGGCCGACGGGGCGGAAACCCTTGCCGGTGTTGACGAGGTCCACAGGCACGCCGGGGACGCGGCGGTAGACCTGGTAGGAGAGGCGCTGGCCGCGGTTGTTCATCACGGAGTAGGTGAAGAATTCCGGCGTGGACTGGCAGAGCATGTGCAGGTTCTGGGAGCCGTCCAGCAGAACGCGCGGCTGCATGAAGTTGATGTAGCGGCCCATGTAGCATGCACCCACGGCGCGCTTGGTGTCCAGGTCCACCACCTGGCCGAAGATGCCCTCCTGCTTGGCGGTGCGCACCAGGCGCGCGCAGATTTCCAGGCGCCGTCCGCGGGACTGGATGGGGAAGGAGCGGATGGTGCCGCCGGTGGTGATGTTGAAGAGGGCGCGGTTGGAGGTGTAGGTGGTGCGGCCGTCCGGCAGCAGGATGGTGGCCATGGCGCGGAACGCGCCGGGCGTATCCAGCGCGTACTTCTCGCGCAGGTTCACGCTAACGGTGCGCTGGCTGCCCGGGCCGATGCTGACGGGCGGGAATCCCGAGTTGTCCTTGGGGATAACGGGACCGCTCATGCCGCGCTGGCTGAGGATGATGTTGAGCCAGGGGCGGCCAGCCACCTCCTTGAGGTTGAGCGTGGTATCCGTGTGGTTGGTGATGGTGAGGTTGAGCCCCACGCCCTCGCCGGCCACGTAGTCCGAGCGGTTGGGGGTGAGCTGCACTTCCACCTGTGCGCTTGCGGGCAGCTGCAGCAGCAGCGCCGCAACCAGCATGAGTACGAGGGTGACGATTTTCTTCATGGCGTTGATGGTGTTCAATCAGTCTTGGGGGATGGCGATGCGGAAACCGAGGGTGTGCGAGCGCACCTCCGGCGATTTCACGGGGATGAGGCGGGGCTCTGCGCCGCTGCCCAGCACGAGCTGGCTGCCGCGGCGGTACAGGAAATCCAGGTCGCGCGGGGTTTGGGAGGCGGTCCATTCCTCCACGTTGGGGGCGGTGGCGCCATTCTTGCGCACCATCTGCAGCGTGGGCGCGGCTGCCAGGTCGCCGCCCTTGTAGTGGGCGTAGGCCAGCGCATCCCAGTAGCTCACGCCGGTGACCGGGCTGTCCGCCTTGAGCGAGCGTCCGTGGAAGGAGCCGCGCATCTTGGAGCCCTGCAGCTGGTCCTCCCACTCCTGCGGGGTGTGGTTGCGCGCGTCTGCGGGGATTCCCATGTGGATGCGGTCCAAATCCGTGGTCTGCATCTTGTCCAGCTGCTTGAGGAATTCCTCATACTGCGCGATGGTGACGAGGGAGTCTGCCACGGCGAGCTTCTGCGCGCCCTGCTTGCAGAAGACGGCGCCGTCATGGGCGGTGGGGATGGTGTGGATGACTTCCGAGGGCGTGAGCAGCATGCCGAGCGCGGCGATGCCGCCCGCCAAGGCTGCGGCCATGCCTCCCAAGCGCGCCCAGTAGAAAATCTTGCGGCGCAGGTTGCGGCGCTGGCGGCGGATGGCGGCCTCGCTTTGCGGCGGCACCGGCATTTCCAGCGGCGGCTCGCTTTCGTTGAGCTGGGTGATGACCGTGCCGGCGGTCACACCGATGCTTGCCCAGTCGTAGCTCTCGGCGGCGGCATCCTTCTGCATCCAGCGCAGCAGGCTGGCGCAGCGCGTGGACCCCGCCACGGCCATTGGGCGCGTGGGGGCCAGCACGCGGGACAGCGCGCTCATCTGCGCCGCAATGTCCGTGCCGCGCCCCGCCGCCGTCACGGGGGACAGGAAGTCCGTGCCGCCGTCCGGGCGCAGGAAGAGCATGGCGGGAGTGAGGTTGATGGAATCCAGGTTTCGCTTCTTGCAGTAGGTGTAGACATCCGCGGCCAGGGCGATGATGCGGCAGCAGTGGTGCGGGGAGATGCGCTGCTTGGCCGCCTGGATATCCACATAGGAGTACCCCTTGGGCTTTTCGTGGGTCATGAACCACACGCCGTCCTCCTGGCGGGATTCCAGCACCTGCGCCACGTGCGGCAGATCCGATGCCGACACGCGCAGGCGGCCGGACTCCAGGAAGTCGCTCACCACGTCCGGCGCGGCGTCCGGGTGCAACACCTCCAGGATGACCTCTCGGTTCACGAGGTTCTGCTCGGCGATGTAGAGGTCGACGTTTGTGCGTGACTCCAGCAGGCGCGTGAGCTTGTAGATGCCGAGGGTGTGGGGCAGATCTGTGAAGGTGGCGGGCATGGTTACGGGGTGGTCAAATCGTTCAGGAAATCGGATACGGGCAGGGCTTCCTCCGCGCCGCCGGGGGCCAGGCCGTCATCGGGCAGCAGGCCCTCGTGGTACCCGCCGCGGGTCTTGCGGCTGTTGAGGCGCTGCTCCTGCAGGATGAGCGAGGAGGGCGTGCTGATGCAGTCCAGGGGTTCTCCCTTGTAGTAGAGCTTGGCGGTGAAGCCGTAGTACTTGAGGCTGCCGTAGGCGTCCTCCTCCTCTGAGGTGAGGGGCGGCACGCTGTAGGTGATGAGCAGGTTCTCCTCCCACTCGTCCCAGGTGGGCTTGTCATTCTGCCAGTTGAGCTGCGGGCTGGCCATGCGGGAGAACTCGATGCGCCTTCCGTCCACCAGGTCGAAGAACTGGATGGTGATGTAGATGTCGTCCGGCTGCACTTCCTCGCCGGGGGCGAGGAGCACGGGCAGCAGGATGTCCACGTGCTCGCCCTGGTCCTCATCCGTGGTGTGGCGCAGCTGGTACGGGCCGAAGGAGAGCTTGCCGCGCATGGCGGCCGCGCTGTCGAACCCGAAGGAAAGCCTCTGCGCCGCGCGTTGGAAGTACTTGCCCGACTTGTCGCGCATCTCGAACACCTTGGTGTAGAAATCGCGCGCCTTCTCCTGGTTGTCCAATTTGTCGTACGCCAGCCCGTAGTAGTATAGCAGGGCAGGGTGGTTCGGCGCAATGGCGCGGCCCTGCTCCAGGCTCAGGATGCACAGGCGCATGTCACCCGCGGTGAGGGCGGTGACGCCTTGGCGGATGAGGCGGTCCAGCTCCTTGCGGTCTTCCTGGGTGAGCCCGGTGAGCACGCTGGCGGTGGCATCCGGCACGGCGGGTGCGGCGGCGGGCGTGTCGTCCCCGTCACTCAGGTCGATATCGCCGTTCTGCGCCAGGAGCATGTTGGTGTCCAGGGAGCGCAGGGGCGGTGCGGTGTCGCTGCCGGGCGTGTTGTCGTCCGCCGGGGGGGCGGTGTCCTCGCCCTCCGGGCCGATGCCGATGCTGCCGGAGCCTGAGTTGTGCAAATCCTGCAGCTCCTGCGCCTCAATGGCGGCAATCTGGGCTTCCGAGACGCGCAGGGCCTCCGCGTTGGCCAGCTCCAGGCGGCGGGTCACCCCCACGGACATGACCACCAGCTCCCCGGCTATCACCGCCAGCAGAAGCCCTGTGTTCAGGCGGCGCGACAGCAGGACCCCGCCCGCTGCGCGGCAGGCGTGCCCCAAGCGGTGCAGGATGGCCGCGCTGTCAGGACTTTCCGGCATTGTCGCGTTCGTATTCCAAAACCTCACCCTTGTACTTGGCCAGCAGGGCGTGCATGAAGGAGTCTGCGTTGCCCTTTTCACCGAATCCGCCGTAGGTCATGCCGTCCATCTTGATTTTCGTGCCGTTCACGGTGGCGTAGGCGCAGCCCTTCACTCCCTTGCCCCACCACTGGCGCAAATCCAGCTGCGTGATGTCGGATACGGCAAACTCCCGCCCGGCCGCCTTCACGGTGTCGCCCTCCAGCGCCAGCACGCGGTTCTTGGTGCGGACCATCAGCCAGATGATAATGAGGCTCACAATCATGCAGCCTGTGCCGGCATACCACTGCTCGCGGATGGCCCCCTCGTCGTGCGGGTGCTCGGCGGGGGTGGAGGGGTAGTGCATGCGGCCCGTGTAGGCAATCCAGCAATCGTTCCAGCCGGCTTTCATGGCATTGAAATCCTGCACCTCCGGCGGGCAGCTGCGTGTGGCCTCGCAGTCCTTCGGCAGCGGGAACGCCATCTCCCCGGCCACAATAATCGCCGGGCCGTCCTCCAGCTGCGCCGCTTTCAGCAGCGGGTTGGACGAGGTCATGGCCTTCCACGAGGCGGGGGCGGATTGCTCCACCTGCTGCCCCAGGTTGGCGAAGGCCTCGTGGCTGAAATACACCTCGTTCTGCAGGCGGTAGCCCACCGCCCCGTCGTAGAAAAAGTACAGCCCGAATCCAATGAACGCCGCCAGCACAATGGCGAAGCGTACAAACGTATCCCGCGTGGGCTTGCAGATGATGTCCGTCTCTTCCATGCGCGAACATTCTAACACACCGCCCCCGCGCACCTCAATGCAAAACTGCGCCCTCTGCATGCATTTGAATGTGCTTGCTTTCATGAGGGTTTGCTGCTACCCTCTGGGCAGATGTTCAAAATCAGCCAGACGCTGCTGCATGTACTCCTGTTGTGGGTGGCGCTGCTGCTTGGCGCGCTGCAGGCGCAGCTGGAGCCCATGCGGGTGGATCCGGCCCCGGTGGGGGTGGACCCCGCAGGGCCGCCGCGCCCGGTGGCCATACCGGCTGTTCGCCCGGTGAAACCCGCCCCCGCCCCCGCCCCCGGCAAGGGCGTGCCCGTGGAGCGTGACCAGACGCGCGTGGCCGTGCTGGGCTACCACAATTTCAGCAAGACCGCCCCCGTGACCGAGATGCTGATGCGCACGGACGAATTCCGCAAGCAGATGGAGTACATCCGCAAGAGCGACCTCACGGTCATCAGCATGCAGGAGTTCCTGGAGTGGCGTTTCGGCGCGCGCAAGCTGCCCGCCAAGTGCGTGCTCATCACCATGGACGACGGCTGGCGCAGCGTGTACACGGAAGCCTACCCCATCCTGAAGGAATACGGCTACCCCTTCCACCTCTTCCTCTACACCCACTACCTTTCGGGGCGTGGCGACAGCATGTCGCCCGACATGATCAAGGAGATGATGCGCCACGGCGCCAGCATCGGCAGCCACTCGGTCAGCCACCTCTATCCCAAGGATTGGAAATCCCGCGAACCCCAGAACAGCCCCGCCTACACCGCCCTCATCGACCAGGAGTTCGGGCTTTCCCAGAAGCGCCTCACCAACCTCTTCGGCTCCGTCAACACCTACTGCTATCCCGGCGGATACGTGACCCCCGCCATGCTGGAGCGCATCCCCGGCTACGGCTACGTGGCGGCATTCACCGTGCTGCCCGGCAAGGTAACAGATACGGAGGACCCCTTCCAAATCCACCGCTACATGGTGTTCGGCACGGATCCCGGCATCTTTGCGAGCGCCATGGATTTCCGCGTGGCGCAGTCGGGCACCTCGGTGTCGCTGGGCGCGGAGCCCGGCACCCTGCCGCCCACCACGCCGCCTCCGCCGTTTGCGGTGCTGCCGCGGCCTGATTCCACCGTGCCGTGCGATTTCAAGCTGGTGGAGGCCAACCTGAGCGGCGTGGCCGGTGTGGATATGAGCAGCCTGCGCATGAGCGTGAGCGGTTTCGGCCGTGTGCCCGCCCGCGTGGACGGCATCTCCAAAACCATCTCATGGCAGGTGCCTGTGCGCATCTACATGCCGAACATCTCCGTGCACGTAACCTGGAAGACCACCGACGGCGCAAGCCACAAGGCCGAATGGGCCTTCAAGGTGGACCCGTACGCCACGGATCAACAATAATACACCAATATGGACGACACTGAACCCAAACAGCCCGCAGAGGCTGAGAAGAAGCCCGCCAAGCCCCGCAAGACAACCGTGCGCAAGGCCGCGGCCAAGACTGACGGAGATGCCGGCGCCGCCGCCTCCAAGCCCAAGGCCGCCAAGGCGAAAACCACCAAGAAGGCCGCCCAGCCTGAGGCAACCACACCCGCTCCCGCCCCCGCTCCGGAGAAGCCCGCCAAGAAAAAGGCAGCTCCCAAGGCCAAGCCCGCGGAAGCCGCCCCCGCTCCCGCCCCCGCCCCGTTGGAGACCCCCAAGCCCGCGCCTCAACCCGCTCCCAAGCATGCGGAGGACGATATCCCCAACCCGGACGCCCACGCCGTTATTGTGGCCCCGGGTTTCGCCACGCCGGAAACCGTGGGCGGAAACGAGGGCGGCGGCCGCCGCAAGCGCCGCCGCAACCGCAACCGCAACAAGGACAACCAGCAGCAGCCCCAGCCCCAGCAGTCCCCCCGCGTGGACCCCGACGAGCTGGTGCGCCGCGCCTGGAAAATCTACCTGGGTGAGGTGACCGAGGAGGGCTTGGCGCTCATGGACGACCGCACGGCGCAGGAGGCATCCCGCCGCGCTTTCCGCGTGGCCGAGCACTTCCTGGTGGAAGCCGCACGCCACCGCCGCCCCGTGCAGCCGCAACAGCCCCAGCCCCAGCAGCAGCAGCGCCCCGCGCCTGCTGAAGCCGAGGCTGAGACGGAGAAGCCCGCGGACGCCGAGTCCCCCGCGGAGGAATAACCCCCGGCACAACCCCTTCCACCCCCGCCCCGTGCATCCCGCGCGGGCGGGGGTGTTTCGTACGATTGCCGCGGGATGGTGTTGTTTTGCTATTGAACCGCGCGTTTGTCTGTGTTAGGATTGCAAGCCATGGAACGTAATGACCACCGCGGGCTGGACGCCATGCGCCCGCTTGAATTTATCCTGAACGTGGCACCTCATGCCACGGCCTCCGTACTCTCCTGTTTTGGCAACACGCGCGTTATCTGCGCTGTCACCATTGAAGACGACGTGCCGCGCTGGATGAAGAACCAGCGCGTGCCCGGCGGCTGGCTCACCGCAGAGTACTCCATGCTGCCGTATTCCACCCTGGACCGCAAGAAGCGAGACATAGCCAGCGGCAAGCAGGACGGCCGCTCCGTGGAAATCCAGCGTCTGATTGGCCGCTCGCTGCGCGCCGTGATGGATTTGGAGGCCCTGGGCGAGCGCACCGTGTGGATTGACTGCGATGTGCTGCAGGCGGACGGCGGCACGCGCACCGCCAGCATCACCGGCGCCGCCGTGGCCCTGGCCATCGCCCTCAACAAGCTGGTGGCCGCCGGCGCGCTGGAGAAGAGCCCCATGAAGCAGCTCGTCTCCGCCGTGTCCGTGGGCAAGCTTCAGGGCACGCCACTGCTGGACCTCTGCTACGTGGAGGACAAGGATGCGGAGGTGGACATGAACGTGGTGCTCACCGAGCGCGGCGAGTACGTGGAGGTGCAGGGCTCCGGCGAGGAGGCCGTGTTCACCGCGGACGAGATGGCGCAAATGCTGGCTCTGGCAGGCAAGGGCGCCGCACAAATCAACGCCGCCCAAAGGGAGGCCATTGCCCGCGCCGACGCCGTGGGTGAGGATGATTTCAACTCCCTTCGAGATTTTTTCTCAAAAAACAACAAATAAGCTGTTGAATTTAAAAAAGGACACTCGTTCCCAAGACCGTGGGGGCGAGTGTCCCCGTTTTAACAAAAAGTACTAACATAAACTAAGCAATATGAAGACAGCATTACTTATCTCTGTTCTGGCCGCTCTTCCCATGCTCGCCCAGCAGCCGCAGGGTGCTCCCCAGGCTCCGAAGGCGCCCGCTCCCATGCAGGCTCCCCAGGCCGTCCAGCAGCACCGCCACGGTCATCACATGGGCCAGCCCGGGCAGCGCCCCCAGTGGCAGGGTCAGCGTCCCGGCCAGCGCCCCCAGTGGCGTCAGCAGGCTCCTCAGCAGCGCCCGCAGGTAGCCCCCAAGGCTCCTCAGATGCCCGCTTGGGGCAAGCAGGCTCCCAAGGCTCCGCAGCAGTGGGGTAAGAAGGCTCCGCAGCGCCCGGCTTGGGGCAAGCAGGCTCCCAAGGCTCCGCAGCAGTGGGGCAAGAAGGTGCAGCGTCCCGCTTGGGGCAAGCAGGCTCCCCGCCGTCATCACATGACTTGGGGCAAGCAGGCTCCCGTGTGGGGTAAGAAGGCTCCCTGCCGTCAGGCTTGGGGCAAGAAGGTCCAGCGCCCGGTGTGGGGCAAGCAGGCTCCCCGCCGTCACCACATGACCTGGGGCAAGAAGGCTCCCGCTTGGGGCAAGCAGGCTCCCCGCCGTCAGGCCTGGGGTAAGTGCGCCAAGTGCTGCAAGTGCCAGAAGTGCGCCAAGTGCCAGAAGTGCGGCAAGTGCTGCAAGAAGCAGGCTCCCCGCCGTCACCACATGGCTTGGGGCAAGAAGGTGCAGCGTCCGGTGTGGGGCAAGAAGGCTCCCATGTGGGGCAAGCAGGCTCCGAAGGCTCCCGCTTGGGGCAAGAAGATCCAGCGCCCGGCTTGGGGCAAGTGCCCCCGCTGCCGCAAGGCCGCCTAAGCTGACCGATTCTAGCAAATAGTCACGTATGTCACCGGAGGTTCGAAAGAACCTCCGGTTTTTTGCACACATCGCCGGATTTTATGGTTCAGCATAGGCATGGGGTGCAATGATGGGTGGAAACAAGCGTGATTGGTATGCGGGCCACCCCCGAATCCACCCCGCACGTTACCACAAATGACAACCCAAGGGCAACACATTGGCATTGCGCGCCTTACAAACGCAATACGGTTTTTTTGAAAAAAATGCATTTTTTGTTGTGCATTTTGCCTTTTGGGTGCTTAATAGGGTATAGACAAGCGCATGACCTGCATCGCCACAGCTCCTGCTGTTTCATCCCGCCGCGCCGCCGCTGCAAGCAGCTTTGGTGTGGCAAGATACCCGAAATTTCCTTCCTTTCTAACGCATAACTCATCACCATGCTTAAAATGCAAACAATAATCCTAGTCTTGTTTACGTTCATTGCAGGCTTTGCCTCTGCAATGGAAGAGCCCAAGGAAAATATCTATCCCGTGGTGTCTCATTCTCTGGGAGGTATAGGGCCTGCTGCTTGGATTGGGACTCAAGACGGGACGTTCTGGGTAACTTATCAGTTTGATGATGGCGTTGATGAAATGTTGCATGATTCATTGTCTTGGGAAATCAAGCAGGCACCTGATGCTCTGCATTGTATGGGGGTAGCTGAATTGCCGCCTACCGTCTACTTTGTCGGAGTTTTTGAAACAAAACAGGATCCTCTCTACAAGCGCCCCATCCTCAGGGTAAGAAAGTGGTTCGTTATCCCGCCTTTCTATAAATTGAACTCGGTTGTCGAGGGGAGTATGGACCCTAAGCAAACCCAATTAAAGAGTGATTTGGATTCGACAGACTTTCAAATTCCCGTTCCTCTCAAGGAAAAAACAAAGGGTGTCGATATTTCGAAGTTTGTCAGATTTCATCATGGCGTCAAGCATGATTCGCGTCTATGGGCGTACCCTGTATTGGATATCAACATGAAGGATAGGACAATCAGCACACTGACAGGAAGTTATCCCAATGCTGTTTTATGCAGCAAATTCGAGTTGATGAACGAGAAAAGCGTGATTCCCAAGGTGGAGAAGCCATCTGGGCAAATAAAGAACAGTGGAATTAAAACATGGTTTCTGGGATACTATGATAATAAAAAGAAATTGTTTTATGTGTATGATTTCATTAATAGCGACGCTCTCCTCCCTCCCGCCTCAAACTCAAGTCGGTGATGAGTGAAATCGGCGGCAAGGTCAAGCACCCCTCCTTCAACCTCAACTTCATCCCTTGTGGGATGGCAATGTTTTCTCATGATGATTAAAAAACTATTTAATATAAAAGCGTTAGTCCCAATGCTGGTCGCATTCTCCGTGTTCTCCAGCTTTTGTTCGTGTTCGTCCTGGACATGTGGACGTCGTGTAGCCAATGCGGACGACGACTTGTTCCTTTGCGTTAAAAAGGGGGACACGGCGCGCGTGCGCGAACTCCTGGCGCAGGGACAATCCCCGTATGACAGGTGCGACGGATCTTTGTATCATGCCCTTGGAAAGACCACGGACAAGCACATGAGCGACTATGTCTTGTCCCTACCTCTGGATATTGAATACGAAACCGCGTACGGGACGACTGCCATATTTGTTGTGTCCGGTGACGTGCTGGAGCAATTGTTGAAAAAGGGAGCCAATCCCAACCATCTGGATGATAACGGCAGGACTGCGTTCGATAGTCACGTTGCCGCTGCTGTCATGGCCGCCAATGAAGAAGAATTGCAAAAGCAATTCAACGACTTGGATTTGCTGATACGTTATGGATATGATATCAATAGCGCCCGCAACCAAGAAAGCGTGGAGGATACCCTGTTTAATGACGGAGACGTAAGGAAAAAGCTTTTATGCGGCGTTGACATGTCCAGGTTTTACTCAAACAAGGCCAAGCTAATCCATTTCTTGCGTGGTAGGGGTGTGCGAGGCATTCATTGGCAGTAAAAACCCCACCCGGCCGGTGGCGGGGTGGGGTGCGGTAACAGGGAGGGTATAACGGCTTACTTCAGGGCATCGAAGGCGCCCTTGAAGAAGTAGTAGCCCCATCCCCAGTCCGGGTCGCCGGACCAGTCGGGGTCGTAGTGGTGCTGGGGCTTGAGGAAGCGCTCCGGGTGAGGCATGAGCCCCATGGCGCGGCCGGAGGGGTCCTGGAGGCCGGCGATGCGGAGCTCGGAGCCGTTGTGGTTGTCGGCGTACTGCAGGGCCACGCAGCCGTTGTCCAGGTATTTCTGGGCGTCTCCCGGCTCGGTGACGAGACGGCCTTCCGCGTGGGCGGAGGGCAGCTCGAATTCATCCGGCAGGTAGGTGGTGTACGGGCTGTTGTGGGCCACGCGCACCAGCTTGTCCCACATGCACTCAAAGCGCTCGCTCTTGTTCCAAATGAGGGAGGCCTTGGGGAGGATGCCGAGCTTGGTGAGGATCTGGAAGCCATTGCAGATGCCGAAGAGGAAGCCGCCGTTGTCGAAGTGCTTGCGGATGGCGTCGCCGAGGAAGCGTTCTGTCTCCAGCTGGGCCAGGCGTCCGCTCATGACGTAGTCGCCGTAGGAGAAGCCGCCTGAGAAGACGACGAGCTGAGCCTTGGAGACGTGCTCCGGGGTGGCGGTGGCAATGGGCTGCACCTGGGTGGAGAATCCGGCGGCGTTGAGGGCGCGCGCGGTTTCCACATCGCAGTTGGTGCCGGGGTATTTGAGAAGGAGTGCGTGAGGCATAACAGGATTTACTATTTACGATGTACTAGGTACTATTTTAATAATACGGGGTGAGGCCGTGCTTCCAGATGTGCTTGAGGTCCTGGATGTCGGCGGTGAGGACGGTCTTGTCGTTTGCGGTGAGGGTGAGCTTGGCGTCTGCGGTGGCGGAGCCCACGCGGGCGCAGGGGAAGCCCTGCATGGCCGCCTCGAACTCCGCGGCCATGTCCTCGTCCACCTCCACCAGGAAGCGGCCCGTGCTCTCCGTGAAGCAGGGCACGGCGTTGTTCTTCCAGCCGCCCACGGTGGGCAGCTTGTCCAGGGCAATCTCAATGCCGCCCTTGCCGGAGAAGGCCATCTCCGCCGCGGCCACGGCCAGGCCGCCCTCCGAGAGGTCGTGTGCGGAAAGCACCAGGCCCTTGGTGAGCGCGTTCTCGTAGTACGCCTTGTAGAGGGCGTAGTTCTTGGCGCAGTCGGTTTGCGGCACCTTGGCGTCTGCAATGCCCTTGATGCGGGCGTAGACGCTGGCACCCATCTCGTCCTCCGTGTTGCCGACCATGAAGATGACGCTGTTGTTGCGGCGCAGGGAGGCGCCGTGGACGTGTTCGGGGTCTTCCACCACGCCGAAACCGGAGCAGAGGAAGGTGACGGGGATGTTGACGGGACCGTCCTCGGTCTCGAAGTAGTTGTAGAAGGAATCCTTGCCGGAGACGTAGGGGGCGCCGTAGGCCAGGGCGGCCTCGCGGATGCCCTTGGCGCATTCCACGATGCGGCCCAGCTCGGTGGGTTCCTCCGGGTTGCCCATGCAGAAGTTGTCCAGCAGGGCAATCTTGTCCGGGTTCGTGCCGGCCAGCACCAGCTGGCGCACGGTTTCGTCCACCGTGCCGGTGCCCATGGCGTACGGGTCCTTCTTGCCCCATTCCGGCAGAATGGCCAGCGCCAGGGACATCAGCTTCTCCGAGCCGTCGATATCAATGACGGAGGCGTCCTGCGGGGCGTCCGCGCTGGCACCGGCAAGCGGCTTGAGCACGGTGTTGCCCTGCACCTCGTGGTCGTATTCGCGGATGATGGGCTCGCGGGAGACCACCGCGAAGTCGCCGAACACGGCCTTCAGGTCTTCTGCCAGGTGGGTGTCGTCCAGCGCGTGGCCGGTCTTGGCCTCGGGAGAGGTGAAGACGGAGGTGAGGTGCTTGGTGGGGGCCTCGTGGAGCTTGGAGTTGTCGAGCTCGCAGACGAGCTCGCCGTTGTGCCAGACGCGGAGGACGCCGCTGTCGTTGGACTCGCCGAGGATGGTCATTTCCGTCTGGAAGGTGTCGGCGAGCTTCTGCAGCTCATCCAGGTTCTCCTTCTTGACGGCGAGCACCATGCGCTCCTGGGATTCGGAAAGGAAAATCTGCCAGCTGAGCATGTTGGTTTCCTTGAGCGGGGCGCGCTCCAGGAACACATCGCCGCCCGTTTCGGAAAGCATCTCGCCCGCGGCGGAAGAGAAGCCGCCCGCGCCGCAGTCCGTCACAAACTCGATGAGCCCGCGCTCGCGTGCTTCCAGAATGACGTCCAGGGTCTTCTTTTCCTCAATGGGGTTGCCGATCTGCACGGCCTGCTGGTCCTCCGCGTGGGAGTCCTCGCCCATGGCGGCGGAGGAGAAGGTGGCACCGTGCAGGCCGTCCTTGCCGGTGCGGCCGCCGATGACCACCACGGCCAAGCCGGGCTTCATCTCCTTGGCGATGTCGCTCTGCGGAATCACGCCGGCGGTTCCGCAGAACACCAGCGGGTTGTAGATGTACGTGGGGTCGAACTGGATGGCGCCGCTGGTGGTGGGAATGCCCATGCGGTTGCCGTAGTCGCGCACGCCATGCACCACGCCGCGCATGATGCCCAGCGGGTGGATGATGTTGTGGCCCTCCACCATCTCCTGCGGCGTGTCCGGCGCGCCGAAGCAGAACACATCCAGGTTCGCAATGGGCTTGGCGCCCTTGCCGGCCCCCAGGATGTCGCGTATCACGCCGCCCAGGCCCGTGTTGGCACCGGCATACGGCTCAATCGCGCTCGGGTGGTTGTGCGTCTCCGCCTTCAGGCACACGGAAAGCGTGTCGTCCAGCTTGATGAAGCCGGCGTTGTCCACAAAGCAGCTCAGCACAAACCCGGGCTTGCGCGCCATGATTTCCTTGGACGGGCGCTGGATGAAGGTCTTGTACATGCTCTTGATTTCCTCGGTCTTGCCGTCCACGGTGTGCTGCACGGTGGCGGCGAAGATGCGGTGCTTGCAGTGCTCGGACCAGGTTTGGGCAATGACCTCCAGCTCCACGTCCGTGGGCTCGCGGCCTATTTCATTGAAGATTTGCTGCACCACCAGCATGTCCTCTGTGGAGAGGGAGAGCTTCATGTCCTGGCTCAGCTTTGTGAGCTCGGCCTCGCTCAGCGGGCGCACGGGTATCGTTCGGTATGTCATGGGATATGGGAAGGTTGGCGGTTATTTGACGCTCCAGGTGTGGATGGCGGGGTTGCAGATGTCTCGGCAGAAGCGGGCGGAGAGTGCCTCCTTGTCGCCCTGGCCGAAGACGTACACCTTCTGGGTGATGGTGAGGGCGGTGATGGTGAAGGGCAGGCCCTTGCGGCCGCGGTAGTTGGCCAGGATGGCCTCCTTCTCCAGGTCCAGCGCGCCTTTCTTGATGCCGTAGGAGATGCAGAAGAGCTCGCCGCTCAGCGCGGGCGTGCCGTCGTCCTGAACCTGCTGGGAGATTTCATCCACCAGCACGCGGTGCAGGTAGTCGCGCGCGGCATCGGTGTCGCCCTCGCACTCCACGGTGTAGAGGCGCGTGTGGTTGTACGTGAGCTGGTCGGCTATCGGTGTGTAGAGCAGCTTGTTCGCGTCCGTGGCGGACTGGAAGCGGCTGAACACTTCAAGGGTGAGCGTCATAGTTGTATCAGGTGAAAAACGGGTGTAAGTGAAAGCCGCCCCACCCCGTGGGGAGTGGAGCGGCGAAGTGTTGCAGGCTTACTTCTGCAGGCGGTTGAGCACCTCTGCGTAGGCCTCCATGAAGCCGCCCATGCCGCGGCGGAAGCGGTCCTTGTCCATCTTCTCGTTGGTCTCCACGTCCCACAGGCGGCACGTGTCCGGCGTGATCTCGTCCGCCAGCACAATCTGGCTCGGGTCCGTGGAAAGGCGGCCGAACTCGATCTTGAAGTCGATGAGGCGCAGGTTGGCCTTCAGGAAGAACTCTTTCAGCGTCTCGTTGATGAGCAGGGCCATCTTCTTGATGTAGGCGCTGTCCTCCTCGGAGGCGGCGCCCATCTCGCGGGCGTAGTCGTCGTTGATGAACGGATCGCCCAAGGCGTCGTCCTTGTAGGAGAACTCCACAATCGGCTTGGTGAACTGCGTGCCCTCCGCCACGCCCATGCGCTTGGAGAAGGAGCCTGCAGCCACGTTGCGCACAATCACCTCAAGCGGCATGATGGACACCTTCTTCACCAGCAGGTTGATGTCGTCCATATCCGCCACCAGGTGGGTCTTCACGCCCTTCTCCTCAAGCATGTTGTAGATGATGAGGGTGATGGCCTTGTTGAAGCGGCCCTTGTTCTCGAAATCCTCCTTCTTCTCACCGTTGAATGCGGTGGCGGAGTCTTTGTACTCCATGCGGAGCACATTCGGGTCGTCGGTGGTGTAGAGTCTCTTGGCTTTGCCTTCGTAAATCGGTTCCATGGTCGTATCGCGGCGCGCTTTCGAAGCGCCGCCAGATTCTACCCTCCCACGCGCGCGTGAGTCAAGGACAATCATTCGCTATCCCGAAATTTCGCCTGCGTTTTTTCACGGCGCGCATCCACCCGGTTGAACAAACCGGCAAGGAGGGTGCCGGTGATGGAGTGCCACACGCAGCAGATGGCGGAGGCCACGGCGGCCTCCGGCAGGAGGGGGAAATGCTTTCCGGCCAGCACGGTGGCCAGCCCGGCGTTCTGCATGCCCACCTCAATGGCGATGGTGCGGCGCTTGGGACGGCTCATGCGGGTGATGCGCCCCACCTGGTAGCCCAGGGCGTAGCCCAGCGAGTTGTGGACGCAGACGGTGACGAAGATGAGAGCGCCCGCGCTGAAGAAGCGCGCGCCGTGAGCGGCCACCACCGCGCCCACAATGAGCGCCAGCCCAATGACGGAGAGCCCCGGCATCACCGCGCAAATCTCACGGTAGCGCGGTGCCTTGCCCCACACGGCATTGCCGATGCCGCCCACGGTGACGGGCAGGATGGTGACCAGCAGGATGCTTTGGAACATGCCCCAGGCATCCACGTCGATATTCTCCCCCGCCAGCCAGAGCACCAGCAGCGGCGTGAGCAGGGGCGCCAGCAGGGTGGAGGCGGTTGTCATGCCCACGGAGAAGGCCACATCTCCCTTGCAGAGGAAGCTCATGATGTTGCTGGAGACCCCGCCGGGGCAGCATCCCACCAGGATGAGCCCCGCCGCAATGCCGCGCGGCAGGCCGCAGAAATGCACCAGCAGGAACGCCACCAGCGGCATGATGGTGTATTGCGCGCAGGCACCGATGAAGATATCCAGCGGCCTGCGCGCCAGCATGCGGAAATCCTCCGGCCGCAGTGTCATGCCCATGGTGAGCATCACCACGCCCAGGATGGCTGTCTGCGTGTTCCCGTGCACCCAGGAGAATGCCCCCGGCAGGAAGAACGCCACCACCGCCGCCGCTATGACGAAGGGCGAGGTGTAGCGTGAGAGCAGGGCGCTGCCCCTCTGCAACATCTGCAACATAACGCGCCGCATTGTACCCCCATCTCCTCGCGCTTGTAAAGCCCGCCAAAACGTCATGCCCCGCGCATGAACCCGCGCCCCCTCTCTCTCCCGGCACAAAAAAACCGGCGGACGCCTTTCAGCGCCCGCCGGCCAAACAAAAACAAACTACATGAAAAAAACTGTCTCAACAGCCTTGCCCCACTCAGGGCTTATGAAGGGTAGACACGGCCGGTGGGGAAAGTGTTCAAAATTTTTTGGATTTTTTTTCTTTGGAGGAAAACAAGGGAGCGCAAGCCGCCCTTTCACCCCAGCAGGTAGCAGAGGGCTTGCGCGGGAATCCGCACGAGCGGGCGGGCTGCGCCCTTGGTCCTGGTGTCCAGCCCGAAATCCGCGCTGCCCCTGGTGGCCACGAAGGCGGCCAGGGTGTCCGGGTGGGCGCAGAGGGTGCGGATGGCCTCCGCGGCGCCGATGGTGGCGTCGTGGCGGTACTTGACCTCGCAGGCGAGCCTCTTGCCGTTGGGGAAATCGGCCACAATGTCCACCTCCTTGTCCCGGCGGCCCAGGCGGGCGTAGCCGAGCCTGGCGGTGGGAGCGAAGGCATCGTGGAAGTGCTTGAAGACGGCGGCTTCCGCGGATTTACCGAGCTGCTCGGCATCCTCCAGCACGTTGGGCATGGAGAGACACGCGAGCCGCATGCCCGCATCCGCCACGTAGATTTTGGGGTTGCCCTTGAGCATCTTCTTGCCGGTGCCGCCCGCAGGGTTGCTCACGTGGATGAGGTTGGCGTCCTGCAGGTAGCCGATGTAGCGCTGGAGGGTGGATTTGGCCATGCCCTCCACATCCTGGCAGAGGGTGGAGTAGTTCACCAGATCCCCGGATGCCAGGCAGAGGTGCATGAAGACCCTCTCCAGCTGGAGGGGGCTGCGGACCTCGAAGAGGGCGGGGATATCTCGCTTGAGCACCTTCTCCACCACGTCCTCCCGCATGCACTGCTGGCATTCATGGATGTCCGGGTTGAAGGCGAGCTCCGGGAAGCCGCCGCACTGCAGGTAGCGGTTCCAGTGCGGGGTGAGCCCGCCAAGCGCGTTCATCAGCGCCGTGAAGTCCGCCTTGGGCATGGCGGGCAGCTCCTCCACCGCCGGCAGCGCGGCGGGCAGGCTCAACGGCACGTCTGTGAGCGTGCAGTACTCACGGAAGCTCATGGTGGGCATGCGCAGGTTCCTCCAGCGTCCCACGCCGCTGTCCGACATCCCGCGCCGGATTTCCGGGCTGGCGGAGCCCGTGGCCACGGCGCGGATCTCCGGGCGCTGGTCGTACAGGTCTTTCAGCCAGAGAGACCAATCATCCGCGTACTGCACTTCGTCCAGAAAGTAGTAGCAGGTGCCGCTGTGCGGCGTGCTCTCCTCGTACGCGCGCAACACTTCCGCGAAACCCGCCAGCTTCAGCAGCGGGTTGTCGAACGACACATACAGGATGTTGCCCGCCGGCACCCCGCGCGCCAGCAGCTCCGCCACCACCTGCTTCATGGTGGTGGTTTTGCCCACCCGCCGCGGTCCGGATATCACCGCGTGCCGGCGCAGGCGCGGGTTGTCGATGGTCTCCAGCACCTCGGTGAAGGCGTGCCGCCGTATGGCCGGTAGCTGCAGGGATGCGGCTTCCGTGCCGTTCCACCACGGGTTGAAGCGCCGCAGCAGCTGGTACAGGTGTTCTTGGTTGATATTGCTCATTTTTTCGCCTTTCTTGGTCAAATTTACACCCTGTATTGCGCTTTGTCAAGCAAAAACGGAAGATATAAGTTCCGAAAACGCAAAAAAGACGGAAGGTATATAGTTCCATCGGGCAGCAGGGAGGGCAGTAGAGGGGGCGTTTTGGATAACTTCCCCGCCTGGAATGCTGTCAAAGAGCGGGCGAAAATGACACAATAAGTGAAAAAAACACAAGGACAGGACGTTTTTTGCTTCAATCTGCACGCTCGTAAAGCATGAAATTTCAATTAACAGCAACTCGAAATGTCAAATCGGTAGTTATATGTTCCAAATCTGCAGCAAAATCGGAAAGTACAACTACCGAAGTGCGAGAAATTGGCGCTGATGGATACCATGCATCCCGTGGGCGGAGGAAGCAGGCCTGCAATTCCCGCGGCGCAGCCGCCCCATCTACAAATTGTCAATCGCAAGTCTTTGCCGTCCCATAGCGCACCGGAGGCGAAGCACCAGCCGGCCACCTTCGTTGGCACTCATCATTGCATATCTCCTGCCACGCCGTGGTTGGGTGGCACCGGAGCGGAATCAATTTCTGGCAGGCTGGGGCGGAGGGGTGGCGGAGCTGGGTTTTCGCTCGGGAGCCGGGCGGTGGATGACGGTTTCTCCGGCCTTGGCCTGGTTGGCGCGGTCGCGTGCCACCTGCTCAAAGTACTCCGGGTCCATGAGCCAGTGGAATTCGTTGTAGGCCTGCGTTTCCGCGGCCTTGGCGCGGTTGTACTCGCTCTGGGCCTGGTCGCGGTTCTGCTCCAGCCTGTAGAGCTCCAGCAAGGGGTTGAGCACCAGCAGGGACGCCAGGAAGAGCACCAGCACCAGCAGGATGACGCCCGCCAGCACAATGAGGCCGGAGATGCCATGCTGGCGGCTCTCGCGCAGCCGATCCCTCTCATCCAGGGTGGGGCGTCCGGTGTAGTCGAGCTGAAGCGGCATGGCGAAAGGGCGGAGGGAAGTGGGTTATCGTTCGGCGAAGGGGACGAACCTGCCGCGGCGCGCCAGCAGGAGGACGTGCATGCGGTTCTGCTTGCCCTTGGAGGAAGCGGGCACGGGGGAGAAGCTGGTCTCAAACCCGGCCTTGCCGAGCGTGCCCTCCAGGCGTTTGTCTCGCTTGGCAAGCGTGATGGCCAGCAGGCTGCCGCCTTTCAGCGCGTTGAAGAACGCCTGGGCGTCTCCCAGGCTCATCTCGCACCGCGCAAAGGTGTGGCGCAGCAGGATGGCGTGCAGCGAGCCCGTGCGCTTGCGGCACAAATCCGC
>CALCWC010000087.1 GCA_937905985.1 uncultured Verrucomicrobiales bacterium
CCATAAATGGCACGTACAGTGGTGTGAGAGGGGGGCGAAAGCCCCCCTACTCGATTGAAGTGGGGGCGCATGTGAATGTTCTTGACATTTCCCGGCGCTTGCCGTATCTTGCCCGCGCCCATGGCAACGGATATCACGCTCAAGCGCAACTTTTCCATCATTGCGCACATTGATCACGGCAAGACCACGCTCTCTGACCGTCTGTTGGAGTTTACCCACACCATCGGTGAGCGCGAGAAGCAGGACCAGCTGCTGGACGCCATGGACCTGGAGCGAGAGAAGGGCATCACCATCAAGTCCCACCCCGTCACCATGCGCTACAAGGCCAAGGACGGCAAGACCTATGAGCTGAACCTGCTGGACACGCCCGGGCACGTGGACTTCTCCTACGAGGTGTCGCGCTCCCTGGCAGCGTGTGACGGCGCGCTGCTCATTGTGGACGCCGCGCAGGGCGTGGAGGCCCAGACCCTCGCCAACATGCACCTGGCCCTGGAGCAGGAGCTCACCATCGTTCCCGTCATCAACAAGATTGACCTTCCCAGCGCCAACCTTCCCAGCGTGTACCACCAGCTGGAGGATGTGGTCTGCATCCCGCGCGAGGAGGCCATCCTCTGCTCCGCCAAGGCCGGCATCGGCATTGAGGATGCGCTGGAGGCCATCGTCACCCGCATTCCCGCGCCCAAGCCGGCGGAGGACGACCACCTGCGCGCGCTGGTGTTCGATTCCGTGTATGATGCATACCGCGGCGTGGTGTCGTATGTGCGCCTGGTGAGCGGCCGCGTGGAGCGCGGCATGAAAGTGAAACTCTTTGCCACGGACGACACCTACGAGGTGAAGGAAGTGGGCATCTTTACACCCAAGATGCAAGCCGTGGACGCCCTGGAGACGGGCGATGTGGGCTACATTATCGCCAACATGAAAACGGCATCGGACGTGAAGATCGGCGATACCTACACCAACCTGCTGAACCCCTGCTCGGAGCCGCTTCCCGGCTTCAAGGAAATCCGCCCCATGGTGTTCTCCGGCATCTACCCCGTGGACAGCGCGGACTATGAGAGCCTGAAGGCCGCCATGGCCAAGCTGCAGATCAACGACGCCGCGTTCACCTACATGGGCGAGAGCTCCGTGGCGCTCGGTTTCGGCTTCCGCTGCGGCTTCCTCGGCCTCCTGCACATGGAAATCATCCAGGAGCGCCTGCGCCGCGAGTTCAACATGGATGTCATCTCCACCTACCCCTCCGTCATCTACGAGGTCACCAAGACCGACGGCACGGAACTGACGGTGGACAACCCCAGCATCCTTCCGGACCCGCAGGAAATCCAGGAAATCCGTGAGCCCATGGTGAAGGTCTTCATCATGATTCCCAGCGCCTACATCGGCGATATCATGCGTATCGTCATGGAGAAGCGCGGCGAGGTCAACCACACGGAGACCATCGACGACACCCGCGTGATGCTCACCTGCCGCATCCCCATGGCGGAAATCTTGGTGGACTTCAACGACAAATTGAAGAGCACCACCCGCGGCTACGGCTCCATGGATTACGAGTACGACGGCTACCAGGCCGCCAAGCTGGTGAAGATGGACATGATGATTGCCGGCGAGCCCGTGGATGCCTTCTCCATGATTGTGCACCGCGACCGTGCAGAATCCCAGGGCCGTGAGCTCGCCATCAAGCTGAAGGACGTCATCCCTCGCCAGCTTTTCACCGTGGCCATCCAGGCCTGCATCGGCGGCAAGATCATCGCCCGCGAGAGCATTTCCCCCATGCGCAAGAACGTTACCGCCAAGTGCTACGGCGGTGATGTCACCCGCAAGCGCAAGCTTTTGGAGAAGCAGAAGGAGGGTAAGAAGCGCATGAAGGCCATCGGCCGCGTCAACATCCCGCAGGAAGCCTTCATCAACGTCCTCAAGAGCGGAGATTGAACCCCGTGATGACATGCCGAACCTGTACCCTTGTCTTTTGGCAAAAATCCCAAATTTATCCAAAGTTGTAAAAAATGGCAAATTTTGCTTGCCAAGGGTGAAAAAGGGGGTATGATGTGCGGCGTCAACGCCGCCCCGCAGGGGGTGGCACTCCTAGAAACAACAACGAAACACCATTATGGCTCGTATATTCGGTATCGAGATACCCAATGAGAAGCGCATCGAAGCCTCGCTGCGCTACATCTACGGCATCGGACCCTCTACGGCGACGAAGGTGCTGGAGCAGGCGGGCATTGACCCGAACCTGCGCACAGGCACGCTGACGGACGCTCAGCTGACCAAGATTGTGCAGGCGATCACCAGCAACGGAATCCTGATTGAGGGTGACCTTCGCCGTGAGAAGCAGATGGCGCTCAAGCGCCTTACCAGCATCAACTGCCTGCGCGGCATCCGCCACCGCAAGGGGCTGCCCGTCCGCGGACAGCGCACCCGCACCAATGCCCGCACCCGCAAGGGCCGCAAGAAGACCGTGGGCGCCAAGAAGTCTGATTAACCCCTAACACCTATATCTGAAAATGGCTGAAGAAACCATCCAGGAAGAAGTGAAAGAAACCGCCGCCCCCGTGGAGGCTCCTGCCGCCGAGGCAGCCGCTCCCGCCGCCGAGCAGAAGAAGCCGGAGGGCCGCCGCGACATCTTCGCCGAGCTCGGTCTCGCCGATGATGAGGACAAGGTCAAGATTCTCAAGGCCAAGGGCAGCAAGAACGTTACCACCGGCATCGTCCACATCTCCTCCACCTTCAACAACACCGTGGTGAGCGTGACCGATCTCAAGGGCAACGTGATCGGCTGGTCCTCCGCCGGCAAGCTCAATTTCAAGGGCAGCCGCAAGAGCACCGCTTACGCCGGCCAGGTGGTCTGCCAGGACGCCTGCCGCCAGGCCATGGGCCACGGCCTCCGCGAGGTGGAGGTCCGCGTGAAGGGACCGGGCTCCGGTCGTGAATCCGCCGTGCGTGCCGTCCAGACCATCGGTTTGGAGATCACCACCATCTCCGATGTGACGCCCATCCCGCACAATGGCTGCCGCCCGCCCAAGGCCCGCCGTGCCTAATGACATCAACGACTAACCCAGAAAGAAAAGATTATGGCTCGTTATACAGGACCTACCGCTAAAGTCAGCCGCCGTTTCGGCGTGGAGCTCTTCGGCGCCAGCAAGTCGTTCGCCCGCCGTCCGTTCCCCCCGGGACAGCACGGTGCCCGCGCCGGACGCAAGAAGAAGTCCGACTACGGAATCATGCTTGCTGAGAAGCAGAAGCTGCGCTACATGTACGGCGTGCTGGAAGGCCAGTTCCGCCGCTACTACCATGAGGCCAGCCGCCGCCGCGGCGTCACGGGTGACATCCTGCTCCAGCTGCTGGAAACCCGCCTGGACAACATCATCTACCGCCTGAACTTTGCCAACACGCGCAACGCTGCCCGCCAGATGGTGTCGCACGGTCACGTGACGGTGAACGGCAAGAAGGTGAACATCCCGTCCTACGCCTGCAAGCCGGGCGATGTGGTGACGGTTGCCGCCAAGGCCCGTTCCCAGGCTCTCGCCAACCGCTTCGTGGAGCTGGCTGCCAACGCCACCACCCCGGAATGGCTGGAGGTGGACACCGCCAAGCTCTCCGCCAAGGTGAGCCGCATCCCCACGGTGGAGGAAATCGCCCCCATCGTCAACGTGCAGCTCATCGTGGAATTGTACTCCCGCTAATCTGCGGAGAACAACCAATCCATATAATCAAACCGCCCTGCCAACTGCAGGGCGGTTTTTTTGGGGTGCGACCGACGCGATACGCGAACTGTGGTGAGAGTCCACAAGGTGCCGTGATGATGCGGAAACACAGACCTGAAGAACAAAGCTGCCGACGGCTGTAAGGCAGATTGGCCAGAAGCGCAGCTTCTGCCCGCAGGGTGAGGGCGCGGGGGGCCGTGGTTAGAGTGCGTGGGTGGTTGGGGTGTTGGAGGGAACCGGTGTGGTGGGTTGCGCACGCCCGTTACCACAAACTACAACACAAGGGCAACGCATTGGTATTGCGCGCCTTACAAACGCATCGCGATTTTTTTTTGAAAAAAATGTATTTTTTGTCGTACATTTCGCCTTCCGGGTGCTTATAGGTAGTAGAGAGCGCCATCGGCCGCGGGTGCGGCGAGTGGGGCGACCTCACCAAACATCAATACAGAAAGTCAACAAACCATGTCCAACATCGGATTCCACCTCGAAAACAGCGCTCATCATCCCCTTCATCGACTCGGCACAGCATTGAGAGAGGTCATCACGTTAAACCATCAGCTTGCAAATCCGTCCCTCTTCGGGGCGGCAATGATATAATTTTAATATGTGGTTGCCGTGTAGGTCAAAACAAACAATATAACAGTTACATCCATGACCTTATGCCTTTATGTCATTGGTGTTTCTATATTCACACATCAGAAAGAGAATCCTTCATTATGACAGGATTAAGACTAGACTTGTCAAACCCAGGCTTTATCGTGTAAAGCAATGAAATTTTTTCGATATGTAGTAATTCTTATGTTTATACAGAATTTTTCCATAGCAAGTCCTGTTAAACTACCTCAGGACTGCTTGATAGCTAAAGAAACCGATGTCGTAGCATCAATGAATAAAGCTCTTACCGGTAATCTTGATGAGCTTAACAATGTTCGTAAATTTTTATTCTTTACACCAATGTATCAGGAGCAAGGTGTTGGAGCCCCATATACAGAATCTCCTCATCAAGCAGAGAAAATGCTTATTCTTTTTACTATAATCGGAGCATTATTAGAAAATGAATATTTGTTACAGGAACTTCGCTACGCACACAGCACGTATCCTACCCTTGACCTTACCCAGGAAGAGAACACTCTGATGAATCTTTTTCTTCTTAATGAAAAAGAAAGACAATATTATATACGCCTTTTGGAAAAAAATCCAAACAGCTTGTATATTAATTATTTTTTGTACATGGACGCTCAATTACGAGGTAACATCTCAGTATCGAAATACATGAGACACATGCGAAATAGAATAGATAACAGATTGATAAACAATAAAATTCATTGGGACAACGAAACAAGCAGTCCACAACTTATTAAAAAATAAGTAGGTGGCAATGAAACACATTCACGAGTATGAAAACATTACCAATGATTGCAGGTATAGCCCTGCTGCTTTTGTCGGGGTGCGCGGACTTGACGCAGCGCGGCCCGGTTTCCGCGCAAAGCGAGAATTCCAACCGCATGCGCTTTGATGTCGTGGTTCACGACCAGACAATGGAGGTGAGTGTGACCAACTTGACCGGGAAGACAGTGGAGGTGGATGGCGAGATGGAAATCTGGTTCCACTATGACTTCACGGGAGCCGGCAGCGATTCCAAGACCAGTGAAGAATTGGGCGGCAAGCCGCTTTCCCAGCGCCTGGTGAAACTCGAGCCCGGGAAAACGTTGACCAAGGTGTTCAAAAGCGGAGATGTGTACCATTCCTACTCCTCGGAACATGGCATAGCCGTTGATGGCAAAACTCCCCTCTGGCAGCACACCATGTACACCTGCCGCATGCCCGATTTTTCCAAGCTGAAGGGCGTGGTCGTCCTCTATGCCAGCGGAAGTGACGATTCCATGATACCCGGCGAGCTTGCAGCAAAGGAAAACATGCCGCTTCCCGATGACCTGCTGGAGGCCGCAGCCGCAGTGGAAGTGAAATTGGCGGATGATTTCCAGTGCACCCTGCCGCCCTACATGTTGAAAGGCGACAAGGATTTGCCCCATTTCGGGGAATGAGTAGAAAAGGTGACGCCGCCGTTCGGCGTGGGGATTTTGATGGAAAAAAAAGCGCCTTCCCGCAGAACGGGAAGGCGCTTTGAAGTTGTTGGGCGGGATGCTCCTTACTTGAGCAGCATCTTGAAGTCCACCACCACGGCGCGGTCCGCGGTGACAAGCACCGGGTTGCCGTCGATGGCGGTGATTTCCGGCACCTCGAGCACGAGCTGCTGGACCTTGCGGAGGGTGTCCGCCAGGGGGCCGACGGCCTTGGGGGCCTCGCCGCGCACGCCGTTGAGGATCTTGCCCACCTTGGTCTCCTTGATCATCTCGGAGAAGTCGTCGGAGGGCAGGATGCGCATGGTGGTGTCGCGCATGACCTCGGTGTAGATGCCGCCGGTGCCGAAGACCATGACGCGGCCGAAGTTCTTGTCGCTGTTGACACCGATGATGGTCTCGGTGGCCTTGGTGATCATCTCCTGGATGAGGACGGAAGCGCCCTTGAGCTGGAACTTCTCAATGGAGCCCCAGAGGCCGTTCCAAGCCTCCTCGAAGGAAGCCTCGTCGTTCACGTTGAGGTAGATGCCCTTCATCTCGGTCTTGTGCAGGGCGTCCGGCGCGGAGAGCTTGAGCACCACGGCGTTCGGGAAGATGGTCTTGCAGAAGGCCAGGGCTTCCGCCTTGTCGGTGTAGTTGCCGCTCTTCGGGAAGTCGATGCCGTAGTGGGCCATGAGGGCGTTCACGGTGACCTGCGGGAGAGAGGCGAGGCCTGCCTCCTTGGCATCGGTGACCTGCTTCTTGAGCTCGGCGGGGAGCTCGTGCACCTCTGCGGTGGCGAGCTTCTTGCCGCGGTAGGCCATCTGGCCCTTCAGCAGGCCGAGCAGGCGCACCACGTCGGACGGGTACTCGTAGGTGAGGATGTGGTTCTTGCGAAGGATCTCGCGGCCCTCCTCCACGCGGGCACCGCCCACGAAGACGGCGTAGATGTTGATGTCCGGGTACTGCGGGGCGAGCTTGACGATGGCCTCTGCGGTGCCGGTGGGATCGGTGACGCGCTGCGGGGTGAGCAGGACGAGGATGTTCTTGTACTCCTTGCTCTCGCAGAGCACGCGCAGGGCCTTCTCATAGCGGTCGGCCAGGGCGTCGCCCACCACGTCGATGGGGTTGCCCACGGAAGCCTCTGCGGTGAGGTTGGCCTTGAGCTCGGCGATGGTCTTCTCGCTCGGGCGGGCGATGTCCAGCCCGGCTTCCTCGCACAGGTCGCTCGTGAGCACGCCCACGCCGCCGGCGTTGGTGAGCACGGCCACCTGGCCGCCGAAATCATTGTGGTGGCAGTACTGGAGAATCTCCAGCAGGCCGAACAGCTCGCGGTCGTTGTATGCCTGGATGGCGCCGGCACCCTGCAGGGCAATCTCCAGCACGCGGTAGTTCGGTGCCAGGGAACCCGTGTGGGACAGGGAGGCCGCCTGGGCCTTCGCGCTCTTACCGGGCTCCATGATCACGCAGGGCTTGGTGTCGGACACATTCTTGAGGACCTTCAGGAAGTTCTTGCCGTTCTTGAGGGATTCCAGGTAGAAGACGAAGGCGTTGGTGTCGGGGTCGTCCTTGAGGGCGTCCAGGAGGATATCCTCACCCATGGCGGCCTTGTTGCCGATGGAGATGAAGTGGGAGAAGCCGATGTTCTTGCCGGCAGCCCAGTCCATGATGGCGGAGCAGTACGCGCCGGACTGGGAGATGAAGGCCACCTTGCCCTTGAGGGGGGTGTCGCCGAAGGAGGCGTTGAGGTTGTGGGGGGTGGAGATGTGGCCGAGGCAGTTCGGGCCCAGCAGGCTGATGCCGTTGTCCAGGCACTTGGTGGCGATGCGCTGCTCCAGCTCCTTCTCGCCCACCTCGCCGAATCCGGCGGTGATGATGGAGATGTTCTTGGTGTGGTTGACGATGCACGCGTCAATCACGGGCTCCGTGAAGCGGGCGGGAACCAGGATGACCACCAGGTCCATGGCCTCCGGCAGCTTGTCTACGCTCGCGTAGCAAGGCTTGCCGTACACTTCCTGGCCGTCCAGCTTGGGGTTCACGCCGTACAGCTTGCCGGAGAAACCGGCGTCAATGATGTTGTTGAACACCACTGCGCCAAGCTTGGAGGGGTTGTCGGACACGCCGACCACTGCAATGCTCTTCGGATTGAAGAATGATTCGAGTGACATAGTCGTAATGTTGTTGTTAAAAAGAAAAAGCCCAACGGCTCGGTGGCATTCTACCACCATTTTGTTCTTTCCGCAAGCTTATCCCGCTGATTTTGCATGTGATTTTTTTGCATGTATCCGCGTAACGTTGACGCCGCGCGCGCTTTCGTGTACAATAAGCGCCATGGCAACCTACACGGCACCGGCTAAGGTCAACCTTTCCCTGCGCGTCAGCAGCAAGCAGCGCGAGGATGGATACCACAACGTGGACATCCTCATGGCACCCATCGATTTGTACGACACGCTGGAGTTCAACAATTCCCGCACCACCACGCTGGCGTGCGACATGCCCGGCGTGCCCACGGATGAAAGCAACCTGGTGTTCAAGGCGGTGCGCGAGTTTGAAAAGGTGTACGGGCGCAAAGCCAAGCAGCGCATCGTCCTCACCAAGGCTATCCCGCACGGAGCCGGCCTCGGCGGCGGCTCGGCGGACGCCGCCGTCACCCTCAAGGCCCTCAATGAAATACTCGGCACCAACTACGCGCCGGAGGAGCTGCAGGCCATGGCCGCCAACCTGGGCAGCGATGTGTCGTTCTTCCTCAACCCCGTCGTCAGCCGCTGCACCGGGCGCGGGGAGATTGTGACCCCCGAACCGAAGCTGGCGGGCTGGAGCCGCCCGCTGGTGCTGCTCAAGCCGCAGTTTGCCGTGTCCACCCCCTACGCCTACAAGAATCTCACCTGCTCGCGCCGTCTCAAGGGCATCAACTACGGCACGCAGGAGCTGGACGACATCCAGTTCGTCAACGAGCTGGAGCGCCCGGTGTTCGCCAAGTTCCCCGTGTTGGCCGCCATGAAGACCTGGCTGCTGGAGCAGGAGGGCGCGCGCGTGGCCCTTATGAGCGGCTCCGGCTCGTCCGTCTTCGCTCTCACCGACACCCCGGAGCAGGCGAAGGCCATTGCTGAAAAGGCGCGGCAGGAGCTGGACCCCACGCTCTTTGTGCATTGCGGCACGGTGAACCCCCAGCCCTGACGCTGCATGGATACCGGCACGCTCGACACCCGCATTCTGTCTGTGGCAGAGGACTGCGTGGAGGGATTTCACCGCCGACCGTTCGCTGCCGTGGCAGCCGGCTGCGGCGTGGACGAGGAGACGGTTATTGCGCGCCTGCAGGGCATGATGCGTGAAGGCCGCATCCGCCGCGTGCGCCAAACCGTGCTCACCACCAGCCTGGCGGAGGGCGCGCTCGTGGCGTGGAGCATCCCGGAAGATGAGCTCCAGGCCGCCTTCGATTGGCTGCTTGCCCACGACCCCTTTACAGGGCATATCGTTATCCGCCGCGTGGACCCGCCCACCGCGCCGGGCGCGGAATACCGCCTGTGGACCACGGTGAAAGTGCCGTGCGGCTGCGGTTTCGTGCAGGAACACTGCCGTATCCTGGCAAGGCATATCCACGCGCAGAATTGGGTGGTGATGCCCGTGGTGGGCATGTTCACCCTCGGTGTGGGTCATACACGCCGCGCCAAGCTGCAGCCCGGCGACCGCCTGCCGCAGCTCCCGCGCATGCAGACGCCGCTGCAGGTGCAGCTCTCCGCCGATGAATGGCGCGTCCTGCTCTCCCTCAAGGAGAGCCTGCAGCCCCAGGAGTTTGTTCCCGGCCTGTGGGAGATGCGCGCCGCCGCGCTCGGCATGGATGCGGAGACGTACTGCCGCATTGCCGAATCCCTGGACGCGCGCGGCGTCATCGGCCGCTTTGCCGTGTTCCTGGACCATCGCGGCGCGGCAGACAAGCGCACGGGCACGGGGTATGCCGCCCTGTTCCACTGGGCGGTGCCGCAGGGCATGGAGGAACGCGCGGGGGCGGCCATCGGCTCGCACTTGTGCATGACCCACTGCTATTGGCGCAGCGGCGCGGAAAAAGTTTTCGGCGGCGCGCAAATCATGGGCGTGGCGCACGCCGCGTCCGCAGAGACCCTGCGCGCCCACAAGGATGCCATGGATGCATTCCTGGCAGAGCAGGGCATCCCCCTGCTGCACACCGCCGCCTTCCTTAGCGAGCGCGCGGAAATCCGCCCCAGCGAAATCTCACCCGCCGTCTACGTTCCCTGGCGCAAGCAGTGGGCGTGATGGTTCACTTCCTCTTGGTGTAATACCGCACGTAGTCCACTTGGAACTGGCAGGGGTATTGGCCGGCATCGGGGGCCTCGGTCATGGTGCCCGGGCCGCCCACGGCGGTGTTGATGATGAGGTAGCCGCCCTTGCGGAAGGGATTGCGCCCGTCCGGATAGGTGATTTTCTCCGTTTCCAGGCGGGTGATCTCCTGCTTGTCCACGCCTAGGCGGATGGCGGTCTTGTCCCATTCCATCCAGTACACGTGGAAGTTGTCCGTGAGGCCGTCCACCACGGGATGCTTGTTGACCATGGCGTCCTGGTTGCCGCCGTTTTTGCCCCAGTGGATGGTGGCGTGGCAGTGGTTGTGCTGCTGGGAGGCGTGCTCCATGATATCGATTTCCCCGCACTGGGGCCAGCCCCACGGGTTGTCGTTGATAAGCCAGATGGCGGGCCAGGCACCCTTGTTGCCGGGAACCTTGGCACGCACCTCCAGGCGCCCGTGGAAAAAGTTCTTGTGCCCTCTGGTGGTGATGGAGCCGCTCTTGTAGGGCATGGTTTTGCGCTGCTCGGTCCATCTGGTGGAGCCGGGCTTGTAGTTGCTCACGGGCGTTTCCTCCGCCTTGGTGGTGAGGGTGAGCATGCCGTCCTTCACGGAGATGGAGTCCGCGGTGTAGGTTTGGGCGGCACCCTGGTTGCGGACGACGCCCAGCTCCGGCTGCCACTTGGAGGCATCCAGCTTGGAGCCGTTGAATTCATCGTGCCACGCCAGCACCCAGCCCCCGGGCAGGGTCTTGGGTGCGGCGGCCCCGGTTGCAAGCGCGGGCAGGGCAGAGGTCAATACCAGCAGCGAAAGGGAAATGCGGTTCATCATCTATCCCTCCTTGTACCATGTTGGACGCGCGGAGTCAACCATGTATGTGCCGCCCCAGCACATCATGGTGCGGGAGCCATCCTGGGCTTGACTTTCAGCCGGTGCTGGCGTATCCTGCCGCCAACCTTTCCGTTCAGTATGGAATCCGCACCCCGCATCAATTTTGAGCAGCAGAGCATCGGCCTCCAGGGCGTGGCCAACGCCCGCGAGCTCGGCGGGTACGTGATGGCCGACGGTCGCCGCATCCGCCGCGGCAAGCTGCTGCGCAGCGGCAACCTCTTCAAGGCCACGGACGCCGATATGGAGCGCCTGGCCAACGTGTACCACGTGCAGCACGTTGTGGATTTCCGCACCAAGGGGGAGGCGGACCACTCGCCGGACCGCCCGGTGGCGGGGGCAGACTACCTGCTGCTGCCCACGGTGGATCCCTCCAAAGACGAATTCTCCGGTGCGGTGGGGCGCGCGTTGATGCGTGCCGCGGAACGCAGCGGGGAGATGCGCGCCGTCAAGGAAAAGGCTGCGGCAGACAGCAACTTCATCTTCATGGAGCTTGCCCGCAACCATGAGGGCCAGGCCATGGCGCGCGGCATGTATCCCACCCTGCTGTTCTCCGAGTTCACCCAGCTGCAGTACACCACCTTCTTCAACCGCGTGCTCGCCACCGGGGATGGCGCGGTGCTCTGGCACTGCGCGCAGGGCAAGGACCGCACAGGGCTTGGCTCTGCCCTCCTCCTGGCGGCCCTCGGTGCCAGCACGGAGCTGATTATCGAGGATTTCGCCCTCTCCAACATCTTCTACGAGGATCTGCTCGCCAAGCTTTCCGACCAAATGCGCGCGGAGGGCTGCGATGCCGCCGCGCTTGACGCCCTGCTTTCCTTTGTGGGCGTCAACACCCCGCGTTTCGCCAAGGCCCTGCAGCTGGTGGAGCACGAGTACGGCTCCCTGCACGACTACCTGCTCAACCAAATCTGCCTGTCCGAAGACGACATCGCCCAGCTCCGCGACATGTTCTTGGAGGATTGACAAAAGGGATGCGGCTCGCCGGCCTATCCTGCCAGCGAGCCACACCTGATTATTCCATGTAGGCCGCCTTGGAAGCTCTTTCTAAGCGGCTTTCTTTCCCTGATTCATTACTTCCTGCGTCTGCGCGCGGCCAGCGCGGCCAGCGCCAGCAGGGAAAGCGTGCCCGTGGCGGGTTCGGGAACGGTTCCGGTGATACGGAAGTACACGTAGTCATACTGCCGTGTCGCTTCCTCCTCCGCAGCCTGCGCCTCCACGTCTTCCAAGGTGTATACACCCTGCGCGCTGCGCTGCTGCCCGGCGGCGTCCTCGTACAGCAGGGTTACGTTCAGGCCGTCTGCAAACCGGCCTTTCAGGTCACCCTCGCCAAGGCCGAGCTGCAACCATTCCGCACCGTCGAGCTCTCGCGAGCTGTCGCCCACCATATTGACCACCAAGCCCGTATTCCTGCCCTCAATGAGCACATCCTGGATGTTGGACAGGGTGAGGCACACCATGTCCGCAGGCTCCGCCGCAGGGGAGGCAACCGCATCACCATAGGTGAGCGGCTTCAGGTTGGTCTTGTCGGCTTCCACCACCAGCCCGTTGGCCACCAGCGTGGCAGAGGCATCCGTAATGCTGGAACTGGAGGCCAAGACCACATTCGCCATTTCCAGGCGCGTGCCGGCCGCCAGGTCAATGAGGGTGTTCTCAATGCGGGCGTCATCCGCACCGGTGATGGAGGCTTGGTCTGCCTCCGCGCTTTCAAACTTCACGAATCCCTTCACCTTGGCCGTGGCTGTCTTGTCATTTGCGGTGAATGTCACATCCTCCGCAAGTTTGAGCTGGCCGCCGTAGTCCGCGCCTTCTGCAAGAGCCAGGGATTTGCCCGCTGCAATGTTCACCACGCCGTTGCCGGCGGTGGATTCCAGCCTCTGAATGCTGTTGGAGGCGTTCACGTTCACAATGGCTTTGGTGCTACCCACCCCGTCGGCAAACTTCAGTTTGTCTGCCAAGCCCTCTGCGCTGTTCACGTTCACGGTTGTGGTGCTGTTGCTGCCGCTCTGGCGCACCACCATATTGGCCAGATCCTCTGTCTGCATTCCCTCAGACAGGGTGTAGGTCTGGCTGCCCTGACCGCCGTAATAGCAGCCAAAGGTCAGCGTGTCGTTGTCTCCCGAGCCTTTGATGTTGCCGTTGAAGGTAATGTTCGTTGCACCGGAAACCATGGCATTGCCGTCGATAGTCACCGAGCCTGTGAATCCCGTAGCACCGCGCACGGCTCCGAAGCCGTCCTTGCTGTTGCCGGCGGCGTCACCGCTGTTGCCGCGCAGAACGATATCGTTCTCCAAGGCAGTCTTGTTACCGCCGTTGGTGGTCTTCCAGAACTGGGCACCGTTCTGCACCACCACGGTAGCCTCTCCGTTCAGCACGCCCACACGGTCATCTCGCAGGCGGATTTGGGTGGAGCCGTTACCCAGTTCAAGGGTGCCGGTAAAGCCGGAGAGGTTGATCTGCCTGGTTTCGCCGGAAAGGGCGTTATCTCCCAGATCATACAGGCCGCTACCGTTGGTGTTCACCAAGTGTAGCGTGCCGCCGCCTGTCACCTCCTTAACGGCACCGGAATCTGCGAGGGTGGTGCCGAACCGGACATTGAGCGTACTTCCCTCATCCACAATGGCCTTGTTGGCAAAATTATCAGCCACGGAGTTGATGGTGAACTCGGCATTCCCCTGCACATGCAGGGTGCCCATCTTCAGTGTTTTGTCTGTAGTCTGGGTCACGGTTGCATGAGCCCCGTCTGCCACATTCAGGGTGCCGGCTCCGATCTGCTGCTCCGTGTTCTGAAGGTTCACGGCCTGCCCCATGGCGATGGTGGCATCACTTGCGATGGTCACGGTGTCGCCATCATAGTAGGCGGTGCGTGCCCCGTTTTCCGAGAAGTTGGCGTTGTCTGAATCCCAGGTGCCCACTGCCACATCATCGCTCCAGGTGATAGCGGTACGCTTGAGGTTCGACATGTCTACTGTCACTTGGTAGCGGCCTCCATGCTCATTGAGCTTCGTGATGACCGCGCCACGCTCCAGCGTGCCGAATCCTCCGAAATTGGTTTCTTGTAAAGCCTCCCAACCGGTGACCCGGCCTTCACCTTGTTGGATAAACACATCGTATGTGCGGGTGTTTTCTGTTTGCGTGAAGTTGTTGCCGCCAAGGATGATGTTCATGTTGCTGTCCAAGGCCAGCCCCGCCTGGGTGGTGACAGAACCACCCATGGCAAGGGTTCCGCCAAGGGATGCCTCGTGATTCAGGGTAACTGCCGATTCGGTTTGGAGCGTGGCGTCATTTGTCACAGTCAACTTGCTGGCTTGAGCAAGCATACCTGCCGCCGCGCTTCCTATGACAAGCGTGGCGCTGTTGCCTACGGTCAAAGCACCATTGAAATGCTCGGAGTTGCCCATGAAGGCCTGCGTGCCTGTGCCTCCCACGCTGATGCTGATATCCTTGCCAACGGCCCCGTAGAATACATTGTCGCCGCGAGTGGTAATCTCCAGGCTGCGTGCAACGCCGTCGCCATCAAACACGCTTGCGGTGGTGTTCTCATTAAGGCTGAGCGCACCCCCGAAAACCAATGATCGCCCGGCATCCAGGTTCGAGCTGCTGGAAAGGCCGGCAATCTTGACAGAGGAGTCATTCAGGCCTAGAGCTACCTTAACGTTGGTTTGCGCCACGCTGCTCATGTCAATGCGCGCATCCTTGGTCATCTCCCCGTTGTTGATCACCAAGGCGGTGGACCTGTTGGTGGAATTGGAGGAATTGACCACACGGATATCACCATTGAAATTACTGGCTGTTCCGCCTTCGGCTCCCAGTTCAAACAGTGCCACCTTGTTGGAGGAGGTGCCGTTTGCCAGGGTGAGGGTAGAGGTTGCCCCCGTATCCTGCTGCAGGCTGGCAATCTTGATGCCACCCACGTTCTTCTGCTGCTCCAACGTGGCGGCGCTACTGCCTGTCAGCTTCAGGGAATCCAAGGCCAGGGCGGAAGAGGTCTCCGTGACATTGTTTAGCGCGAACACCGCATTCTCTCCCAGGGTCATGGAACCTATCATTTTCGTAGCGGCACCATCCTTGAGCATGGTGAACGTCCCGCTGGTGACAGTAAGCGTATTCACATCAAATTCCGCCTCCTGCGCCACCGTCACGCTTCCCCCATTCACCGTCATGGTGTCGGCGGTTACATTAGCGGCAACCGTCAAGAATCCGATGCCGGATTTGGTTACGTCTCCACGGATTTCGATGATTTTTTCTTCCTTCCCCTCCTCATGAACAACCTCCGTGTCGGCCTTTATATTCTGGCTCAGAACCGACTTTGTGCCTATTTCCATTTCCAGGCTGCCGCCCAGCACCACGGAACCTTCCCCGGTGAATATATCGGCACCAGACACTGCCAGTGTGGCATCCTTTTTCACCGTCAGGGTATCCGCGTGTACAGCCCTGCCAGCCGTGTATGTTCCCTGGCCGTCCAGCAACAGGGAAGAGGCCCCGTGCAGATTGTCCATGTCAAAGCTCTTGCCGGCATCCAAGCTCATGGACACATTGCCGTGACCGCTGATTCCCTGTATTCCGGCGTTGTCATGCTTGATCTCAAGGTTGGTGCCTTCCGCCATTTCTACGCGGCCTACGCGGCTTCCCTGCTCAAGAATCAGGGTTCCGTTACGCATATCTACGTTCCCGATGATCGTAACGCCTCGGCCCAGCGTAGTTGTTCCACCATCCATGTGCAGCATGGAATCTGCCTGCAAACTGGCTCCGCTGCGGGCAAATACGGAGTATGTATCCGAACTGTCAAAAATCAAGCCTGCCACTTGGATATTGTCGGTTACGTCTACAGTCTTGTTCTGAGCAAGGTTATTGAAAACAGCTGTCTGCTTGTCTCCAACTACAATGTTATCTGAACCAAACACTGAGCTGCTCCATGTGTTCCGGTCAGACGTACCATGCCAAATGTAGGTATCCTCCTTAGTAGAGAATTCAACACGCAGACCAGAGGCATCAGTCTTGAAGCTCGCCTGCAGGTAATCCAGCGATGCGCTAATAGTGTCTCTTTGAATGTTGGCCCAGTTGCTGCTGCTGAGCATATACTCCTTCCCCAGCCGTATAACTCCCGTATCAGAGAAGTCTACAACCAGACTTGAAGCCGAGCCGTACGCTATCGTACCACTGCTGATCTCCAAGGCTGCCGCGCTGGAGGTCTCCATTGCGGTGCCGGTGAAATGGAGCTTGCCTCCGTCCAGGGTCAAGTCTCCCGCCATGGTTGCTGCTGACGAAGAGTCGTTAAGGGCTGAAATGACACGCAGTGTCTGGCCCTCTGAGAGGTGAAGTCCATTGAAAAAGGCAATGGTGCCGCCGCGGGCAATGTTGATGCTGTCCATGATTTTCAAATCCTGGACGCCAGAACCAAACATTAGCGTGCCGGATTGGGCCGTAACATCCTTGAATGTCATCTGGTTGCCATTGAGCGTCATATTGCTCCCGCTGTCGCTGTTCATCAACAGGCTCACATAGCTGTAACCCGTGGCGTGCTCTTCTTCATCTGTTTCTGTTGGTCGGGCGATAACACTGCCGTTGAAACTGCCGCCTCGCCGTATTTCCAAGGTGCCAGCCTCCCCCGTGCGGATAGTGTCTCCAGCTTGGATAACATTGGTTGTTCCGCCGTTGAGCATATACACAGCGGCAATATCAGTATCGACAGCCAGCTTGGCATTGCCATTGAGTACGACCTTTGCATTTTGCAGTGCATTTTCCCCGCTGATGGAAAGGGTGCCGTTATTGGACTTGGTAATTGTGCCTTCCCATACGCTTTCACCAGTGAAGCTGATGGTGCCATTCGTGCTGCTGATCAAGTCGCCGGTTCCACTCATTTTTTCGACACTCCAATTGGCATCGCCATCCAGAGTGGTTGTCCCGCCGGTGAGCGCAAGGTTTTCAAAGGTTTTGATACCTCTACTTCCATCTATTCGAGTGCCGTGATTGCCTACCTCGACAGTGCCACCGAAATTCTGGTCCGCTCCCGTGAGATGAAGGCGATTGGTCTGCACATCCAGCTTGCCGCCGCCTCCTGATTCACCCGTATTAAACTCAGCTGAAGAAATATCGTATTCCAAGTAGAACACAATACCTATCTGGGGCAGGCCTCCAACGTCATATCTAAGCTGTAACGAGGCATCTTGAGCTATGGACACGTCACCGGTAATTTTGGCATGTTGGGCACTACCAAAATCACTGGCATCAAATATGGTCGTGCCTTCCATGATGTGGGTATCGCTTGCCAAAACAACGCGCAAGCCGCTAATGGAGCCTCCATAGGAATACAGCGTTGCATCAGAGTTCAACCCACCATCACTAATGTTGATATTACCGTTCCGAAGTTCCACGACACCTGAGAATGTGGCTTTCGTGGCATTCAGCGTGCCTCCCCAGACTGCCACAGCGCCAGCCGTCTTCTTGCCATTGGCATTCAGGACACCGCCGCTCTCAATGTAGGTTGTACCAGTTGCACTAAGGGTTTCATCAGCTCCCAGTGTCACGTTGCTACCAGACTTGATATACATCGAGTCATAGTACGATTTTCCATTGAGCGTCAGTGTCTTGCCGCTGGTTTCCACCTCGACGCGGCCTGTATCAATCACACCCTGCCAGTTCTTATTGTCTGTTATGCTCAGCTTCAGTACGCCAGAACGGTTACTTGAGCTGTCAATAATGGAACCTCCTTCCCCAATGAGTGCATTTTTGAGCTCAAGGCTGTGCCCGGCAAGGTCAATGATGCCACCATCTACCACTGTTGTTCCGGTTGTCCCGGACAAGGCATCGTCTACCCCCATCTTGAGGGTGACACTACCTTTGTTATAACCTCGGTCCTTGTCATATCCCCTGACCATGACGGAGCCTTGGAGTGTCGTCTTGTTTGTCAGTTCAACGGCACCATCGCTATATCCTTGCCCATCTACAACAAGGTTGTGCTCTCCGGCCAAGACGCTACCGATGCTCAGTGTGCCACCACCGCCACCCAAGTGGTAAGTGTTTCCGCTTCCTGTAATGAGGCTGCCGTTGAAGGTAACGTTCGTATCTGCCCCCAAGGAGACGTTAGGGCAGGCTGACAAATCTACACTAGTTGCGCCTTCCATTTTGTCCATGAGTATAACACCCTCTGAATCTGCCGTTATGCGTTGCGCGACACCATCTAGGCCAATGATACGCTTGCCGTATGCCAAGTCTATGTTAGCGTCACCCAAAGCATCCAAACTCGTATAGTTCAAGGTTACCTGGCCGCCAAAGGTAATGGTCTTGATTTGGTTTTCAGTATTGACCAAGGTGACAGTGCCTGTGGTGTGCTGATTGCCAAGAACCAGCTCGCCCTGTTCGTTGTTGAGCTTGGCATTCACAACGAGCTCACCGCCGCCGCCGCCAAGGAGCCATTGCCCCTTTTCGTTGGTCTCCAGTGTGTCAGATGAGGCACCATATTCAACCCTCTTGTTCGGAGCAGCACCGATGAACAAGCTCTGGTGCTGCTCGGTATTCAACAAGGGCTCCTGCTCCTTGTGCAGGGCCAGCACACCACTGGAGCTCCCGTCTATCAAATCATTCAAGGCATCCTGGCTGGTTTCGCCTGTAATATCCACAGAAATCCAGCCCTGTTCTCCCACAATCCACTTGTTCTGGCTCGTGTTGCCCACAGCCTGGCTCTCTGTGATGACCAAGCCGCCGCCATCCACGTATTTCTTGCCGGTGAAATCGGTATTATTGCCCGCAAGCTGGATAATGCCGCCGTCTGCACCGGAATTCACATGGAGCTGGCCGTCACCGCTGATGCTGTTACCGTACACCAAGGTTGAATCAACACCCTTGTTGAACTCAATCTTCATGGTGGCACCCGGCCCATCCAAGACCACATCACCCTTGTGGCCGAAGAAATCGCTGAAATCGTCCGTGTTGTACTTGGTGTAGCTGCCTTCTATGTACTCCATCTGGTGGGTCACGCTCTCACGCACCAGGAACGTGCCGTTGTCGCTCACGGTCACGCCACCTTTCAACAGAGCGTGGCTGCCCAATTCAAAGGTACCACCGGTAACTGTAACCGGAGAGGTCATTTCTGCGTAGTGCCAGTCATCCGGATTCTCCAGGCGCGCCCTGCTACCGGGAATCGCGGCTGAACCGGGTGCATGGACCGTGTGGTTACCCTCCAAAGCCAGCGTGCCGCTCGTTACGGTAATGCCGCTGTTATCATTTGTGAGCTTGGTGTAGATGCTGTTCAGTATGAGTTTCTTGTCGTCTGCCGCAGCAAAGTTGATCCGCAGGCTGCCCTTGCCAGCCACGTCCTGGAATGAGCCCATATAGGTGGCCTGGTTGTCAACCCACTCCGTATCTTGCCAAGTCAGGGTGATGCCCGTATCGGAACTATTGGTGATAATGGCCTCCTGGGTCAGGGCGTGGACGCTGAAGCCGTTGTCATTGTCCTTGGCTCTATCGGAGCTCAGGACATCCATCGAATGTCCATTCATGTCCAATACGGCACCGCCATTGCCGAATGTGAAATCACGCTTGATCTGGTTCACCCCGGAAATGACGACTCTGGTTCCGTTGTTGGCAAGTACATTGTAGGCAGCGTAACCATCATTACGCTGCAGATATGTTGTACCGCTGCCGCCCAGGTTGAGCAGAATGTCGTTCTTGCCACTGCCTTCAATGAACAGGTCACCCTCGCCCACCTTGCGCCACTCACGCAGATAGTTGCTCTGCCCGGTCAACTCCATGTGAAGCTCAACCCCGGCATCCACCACAAAGCCAGCCGTGTTGAGCTGGCTCCCGGCCTTTTCCGCTGAAATATAGAACTGCGCTTTCCCTACATCCGCCAGCTTGGAGAACTGTGCGTAGCCCAAACCCGTATCCACTGTGTCTTTCAACCGGATGTCATAGCGTTCTGCATCCTGGGCCTCGAAAACAAGGTTTTGGGTATAGAACACATCGGCGTAGGTCAAATCCTTGGGATTGACGGTGCTGCTCATAATGGCATCTTCATTTGTGGCATTAAGGTATCCCTTGGTGGTCTGGTTACCCTCTCCGGCGTACGCATACCAGTTGCTCAAGTCTCTGACTTCGTTGAGATCCCGCCACATGTTGGTGCCGGACTTGACTCCCACAAAGGTGGCAAGGACGCTGTTCTCGGCATCCGTGACGGTACCAGTATGCAGGCGTGTTTCCACCTTGTTGGTGGAATCTTGGTAAAACCTGTCGCTTTCGGTTGTTACCGCGTTGATGAACATTACGTGTTTGCCTTGCGACATGTCCACCTTGCTGTTGAAATAGTCGATAGTGCCGACGGTCCACTGCGGGGCGTAGTATACATAGGTGAGGTCGAACACGTTGCCGCCGACCACAGCTCCGGCGTAAACATAGGATTGGGTGGCTGCATTCCAGAGCCATGTCGGGCTGCCGGAGTCACCGCCCTGGGCGCCAAAAGGCATGGGATCCCTGGGCAGATTGATGGGTGAGGGGACAGCGGGATCATCTGAGACCTTCCACTTGTTGCCCACTGTCACAGAAAGGTAGCCGCTGTCATCCTTGATGCCACGAACGTCCTTGCCATAACTGTAGGCACCGGCCCCGCTTACCGTCATCATGCCGCCTATATTGAAATTGTATGCGCCGGACATCCATTTCTGCTCACCATTATCGCCCATAGCCACCATGCTACCAGACCCTGCTCGGTAGAGCATCTGCCCGTTACCCTGGCCAAAAGTGCCGGTATTGGGCTCGCTCATGGTCACATCGGTCACAACCTTGCTCAAGCGGGTAATCTTGTAATCGAAATTGGGTGTAAGCAGGAAGGTGTTCCCCTCGCTGGAGCGGTACTCGATACCCGAGTAGCGGATGGCATTGTCGGAATCCACCTTGGTGGCTGAGAATGTGGGATCCAGCACACCATTGTGCCGAACGGTTGCCGTGAAATTATAGCTGATGCCGGCTGCATAGCCTCCATCAATGAGGCTGTCGTAGCTGATCATCTTCTCGGGAAGCTTGTAATTCTCGGGAAGCTTGTACTTTTCGTTGTCAACAGGGTTGTAGTATATGTAGATTCCTCCTTCTTGGCGGCGTACCTCCTCCAGCATGGAGTTCACGTTGCGTGTACTGTACAAGCCGCAGTTGTCGGCAAAGTCAGCATAAATCGTCTGACCAATGGCCTCCGAGTATATGGCTGCCATAACCGGCTGGGTAGCCATCACGGAAAAAACGGCCAGAAGAGCCTTTCGGAGAGCGGAAGGAAGGTGGAGTTTCATAAGAGAGAGATAACGGATCCTAGCGAGTGAGTATAAGCCTATGAATGGACAGTTGGTCTTTTGGACTGTTTTGTTTGCTGTGTCTGTACCTTATACAGGATAGTTTTTGCCTAGTCAAACAGAATCCGACAGCTAATTTTGACATGCAGTACAAGCAATTCCTGCTACACGGGTGGAGGCTTGTCAGCGGCATATACTGCCATTTGTTCTCTATCACTTCCATCATCAGGGCAATGGTGGTGCAAGCAGGTGGAAGACACGCTTGGCCTTGTCACAATGCTCCCTCTATATAATGAGCCCCATCTGCCATAGCGGATGGGGCTCTGATGTATTCCCTGCAAGAAGAGGATTACTTCCTGCGTCTGCGCGCGGCCAGCGCGGCCAGCGCCAGCAGGGAAAGCGTGCCCGTGGCGGGTTCGGGAACGGTTCCGGTGATACGGAAGTACACGTAGTCATACTGCCGTGTCGCTTCCTCCTCCGCAGCCTGCGCCTCCACGTCTTCCAAGGTGTATACACCCTGCGCGCTGCGCTGCTGCCCGGCGGCGTCCTCGTACAGCAGGGTTACGTTCAGGCCGTCTGCAAACCGGCCTTTCAGGTCACCCTCGCCAAGGCCGAGCTGCAACCATTCCGCACCGTCGAGCTCTCGCGAGCTGTCGCCCACCATATTGACCACCAAGCCCGTATTCCTGCCCTCAATGAGCACATCCTGGATGTTGGACAGGGTGAGGCACACCATGTCCGCAGGCTCCGCCGCAGGGGAGGCAACCGCATCACCATAGGTGAGCGGCTTCAGGTTGGTCTTGTCGGCTTCCACCACCAGCCCGTTGGCCACCAGCGTGGCAGAGGCATCCGTAATGCTGGAACTGGAGGCCAAGACCACATTCGCCATTTCCAGGCGCGTGCCGGCTGCCAGGTCGATGATGGAGTTCTCAATGCGCGAGCCGTCTGCACCGTTGATTGCGATGGCATCGCCATTGTTACCAAATGCGACAGCTCCTGATATCACTGCGCCATCCCCACCTTCGACATGTCGGATGGAGACGCTTGAGTTGCCATTGATTAGCTTCATTGTATCCGTGATTGTGGCCGATTGTCTGATGTCTACAATACCGCCATTCACTTCGGCACTACCAAAAGATGCAGATTTGTTGAAATGAACGCTGCCACTGTTGGCCACCAGCTCATCTAAAGAGACAACGTTGTTGAAATTGGTACCTGGATTCCGCTCTGTGTCATTGGCCTGCACAAATTTGTGGAGTTTCACTTCTCCGTTCACTTCCAGCGGAGCAACGCCACGGCGTTCGTAAGTTCCGTTTCCACTCAGTGTGCCGTTTATATTCAAGAGTGCAGTACCCCCCGAGCTATCTTGGAAAATACGCAGAGTGGCACCACTGGTGACAATCACGTTCGACTCAAAATCCACCTGAGTATGCATGAGCATTTCAACCGTGTTTTCCACTTCCAGAGTCTTACCGAAAGAACTCTTGTTCAAGTCCAAGCGCCCGCCTTTCATATTGGTAGTACCAGCAAAGGAATCACCCTGCCCTACCTTTACCTCGTTCTTGTAATCATTAGTGGTGCTAAGCTCAACCCGCCCCTTGCCTGAAGCGGCGGAGAGATCCACATTGCCTTGTGCAGCAGTGAACGCAAGAGTGCCATCCACCTCAAGAGAAATGCTGCCGCCCCACTCGGGAGCGCCTTGCATGTGCAAATTCGCATTTTCGGCAATGGTGAGACTCTGCGTCACGCTGGCAGAGGAGTCTATCTGCACAGTCCCGCTTTCCACGGAAAGGTTCCCTACGCTGTTGATTAAGAGTTGACCGCTTTTCTCTGCCCCCCAGTCCACGCGCAACGTACCATCTCCAGATACGAACCCCGTTTCAAGTCTGTTGTCCTTGAAAATGACTGTACCTTGCGCGTCTACCTGAATCGAGTCGGTAGTGCTTCCAGCTAGCAACTCCAAGGTTCCCGACTGAACATCTGCAGTGCCGTTGATATGCACGCCGCTGCCCAGCTTGGTGGTGCCGCTGCCGATCTGCAGCAGGCTATTTGCCGCCAGGCTGGCATCCTCCCCTGTTCCGGACACCTCGTATTCTTGGGTGGAATCGAACAGCAGCTTCGCGGCATGCTGCTGCCCCTGCACCTGCACGTCCCGGCTTTCCGCCAAATCGTTGAACACGGTCGTCTTGCCTTCTCCCGGGACTTCCGGAGAAATGCCGAAGTTGTTGTCGTCCCAGGTGCTCTTGTCTTTGGACCCCAGCCAGATATTGTTGTCCTTCTTGAGGGTGAAGGTGACTGTCAGGCCTTCGTTTTGGGCGTTGAATGCGGCATCATAATACTCCAAATTGTTGCTGTGGTAGGCAATGTCTTCCCATTCACCACCGGAGGCCAGCTTGTATTCCGTGTTCTGCTGAAGGGACGCGGTGGATTCAAAGATAATATCCAGCTCCGTTTGGCCGTTTTTGTTTACTCCTTGGACAGATAAGGCATATTCCGATGTGTTGATGGATGTACCCTCAAACCCGATGGAACCACCATCCAGCCTAAGGACAGAATCCAACTGCGCTGCTCCAGAACCACTGCCTGCCACCATCAGAGCCATATTAGGTCCGAGCGTGAACTCATTGTTGCCCGTGTCCAGGGTAGCCCCACGGTAGATGGTGGCGCGGTCCTTGATGGTAAGGCTGTCGGCTGAAAGCACGAGCTTGCCTTGCTTGGCCGTTACGGAATTGACCGTAACCTCATCCCCGGAGAAGGTCTGCGTGCCAATTCCATCGAGGACAATGTCCAGTCCATTATGTGTATCATCTTCTCCGCCGTACACATTGCCTTTGAAGTCATATGCTCCCCCGCCAGTTATGGTAAGTTTCGCTGAGCGAACGGAACTTGGGGCTTTTTTCAATGGTCCGCCCGATTTCGATTCACCTTCAATGGAAGCCCCCGCATAGATGGCGGTATATTCATCGCCTATCAGGCCGCGTAGCTTAGCATTATCCGTGTTCACAGCCAACGTCATCATGCTCAGGTTCTCCCCCGACTTCATGCCACTCATATTCAGCGTGGCATTTTGCAGAGCTTCATCATGGGCAAGTTCCACAAACGTGCCGTATAAACGTCCCAAAGAGTCAGCACTGGTGCGTTTTGCAGCAAACATGCCGTCAAAGCTGTTACTTCCATCCAAAACAATGCGGGAAGAGAACCAGTGAACTGTTCCTGAGTTCCAAGTGATATTACCACTCCCTGTCAGATTGTGAAAAGTCCAAATCGTGTTGTACGACTGTTCCGAGATAGTCAGTTCCAAATTGTCTTGCAAATGCAAATGATTAATTTCTCTCTGCATATTGTTGCCATACGTCTGACTGTGCAATCGAAGTTTATTATTCTGCCCCTCCAGGTTCAACTCTCCACCTATGGTGGAGCCAGAACCAGTCAAACGCAACTCCTTCAATCCAACGTCAACACGACCAGAGGATAGCTCCTCCTCCTCGCTACCATTGGCATTTATAAGCGGGGAAGCCACCGTGCCTATGTTACCGGTGAGCTTGAGCACACCGTTCTTACCAGTGTCCACCACGGCCGATAATACGGATCCATTCGTCTCAAAATGAACTGTGCCCGTTTCGCCGTCTTTCACCGTCAGTGTACCGCCCAAATTTCCTTTTAGGCCACCCTCAGCCTTACCCAAGGTTACTGTATTATTCTGCAACTCCAAATTGGCTGTAGCATTACCATTCAAAATATTCAAAGAAGCATCCTGCTCTAATACGGTCCGCCCTGTGGCGCACAGTGCCTGATCTGACTCCAGATATACATTTCCGCTCTTAATAATAAACTCACGATATGTCGAGCTTCCGCGCAAGTATAGGAGACTGTCAGAGCCTGCGTCAATCATCAGGGAACCTACATCAATACTACCTTCTAAGCTACTAAAATCTACCTCTGAGCTATCCGCTTCGCTACTTATACGCGATTTAATAAATAGAGTACCGTTTTTTTCCCGAGAACTATCAATAATGGAGCTTCCCTCAAATGCATAAATGTTATAGATGGTCTGCTGAGTGCCGTTAATATCCAAGATACCTCCACTAGCCAAACATACATTTTGCACACCGGCGAGAGAATCTTTTTCATTGAGTTTAAGTGTAATATCGCCACCCATACCGGGATCCCACTCTCTATTACCATACACTTGTACATATCCAGTAGTTTGCAAGGCACTGGCAAGCTCCAATACACCGCCGCTGTATGTTTGGGCATCCAGAACTAAATTGGTACGGTGTTCGTTCTGGTCTTTCAAAGCTTGGGTCAGGGTCATCTTACCAGTAATACCTCCGAACTGGTATGTGCATGAAGGCCCCATCCATGACTCCTCTACGCCCAAGATTACATCACCAGTATATGTGACATCCCCAGATGCTCCAAGATACAATGACGTGTGCGTACGCAGGTCAATGCTGTTACTCTTTATCAACTTGTTCATGAGCATTACTCCGTCGGAATCATGGGCGATTTGAGTTGTCGTACCATCAATACCCATAATTCTGTTGGTATAGCTCAAATCAATCTCGGCATCTCCGAGTGCCTTCAAAGAATCATATGCAAGAGTGACCTTGCCGGAGAATTGGATATTGCCGATCGCATTAGCCTCATTGGTCAAGGTAACAACGCCTTCCGTATATGAATTACCCAGCACTAAAGTACTCTTCTTGTCGTTTAGCTTGTAATTTACCACAAGATTGCCACCACCGCCGCCAAGGTGCCAGTTGCCGTCAACCGATTTATACTCTTGCTCCTCGCCCGACTGTTTGCCAAACTGGATGACTTCCCCCTTTCTGGCTCCAATGATAAGGCTGTCGAACATCTCGGTGTTCAAGTCAATAGCGGGGCCTTCCTCATTTTGGCTAAGAGCGAGCACGCCCATAGAGGTTTGGTCAACCACAGTAAGGGCAGTGGCAGCATCTGTGTTCTCAACCGTCATCCATGAGGAGGCACTGAGCTTCCATTTATTGGTGCTGATGTTACCCGCAGCGTTCATGTTTTGAAGAATCAGCACACCGCTCTCCACCTCTTTGCTACCGCTAAAGTTCCTATTGTCACCCCCCAAAGTCAGAGAACCCATGGCCGTGTCCACAGTCATGCTGCCTGTACCGGAGAGGGCGCCAGACAGAGTGGTATTGGCATCCGTTTCCGGACTGAATTTCACCTCCATCCGCGCACCTTCATTCAGAGTAACGTTACCATGCAGGCCGTAGTATTCTGCGATGGTATACGTGCTTTCCAGTTCATACCAACCCTCGATGTACTCCATTTCATGGCGCACGCCTTCCCGCATGACGAAAGTACCGCCGCCCTCCACGGTCACGGCACCGGTCAAGCGGGCATGACTCCCCAGCTCAAAGGTGGCACCTTTGTCCACGGTAACATTCATCTTGGCATCGGCATAGTGCCAGTCGTCCTCATTGACGTAGCGTTGCTGATTGTATCCGTTAAGCGAGCCCTGGGCATGCTCGCTAATGGTGCCAACCAGTTTAACCGTTCCGTTCTTCACTTCCAAACCGCTATTGTCGCTTAGCCGGGTGTGGATGCTGTTGAGCGTCCAAGTTGCCTTAGAGTCACCTGCGTCATAAACTATCTTCAATGTACCAGACTTGTCAGGCCGACTATACGCACCATCCTCGCCTTTTACCGTACCGTCCCAGAACGATCCCCTATAGTCGGAATCTTCGCTAGCCCTATAGGTGAGCGTGGTGGTACCGGAGGTATTGGCAATAACAGCATCTTGTGTGAGAGCGCTGATGGTAAACCTCCCGTTTTCAGGGCCTGCGCCGGGTGTGGTGCTGTACCAGTCCATGGTTACCTCCTGCTTATCCTGCGCGGCAAAGTCAAGCACGCCTCCGCCATAGCCGAAGGTTACGTCACGTTTCACTTGATTGATGTCGCCGTTTAGATTGACGGTGGCACCGTTGTTGATGAGCACGTTGTATGCGGCATAACCGCCATCCTGCTCTTTGAGGAAGGTGGTGCCTTTGCCGCCCACATTCAAGAAAATGTGGTTATCACCCGCCCCCTCCAAGTAGAGATCTCCATCCCCCACTTTGCGCCACTCGCGAAAATAATCTAGAGCGCCTTCTTTCTCCTGGTTGGCAAGCCGTATATGTACCTCCGCGCCCTTGTCTACAATATAGCCAGCGTGGTTGAAATTAAAATCACGATTGCCGCTTTCTTCCCGACCTGAAATGGTGAAAGAAATTCCGGTAGAACTGCCCTTGGCCGAGAACTGAGCGTAGCCAATACCCAGGTCCACATCAGCATCCAGAACAATACTGTTAGTTTCAGCAGAAGATTGAAATACAAGATTCTGGGTCTCGAACAGGTCAGCATACTGCAAGCCTGCCGCACTAGAGTTTGAGGTATTCAGGTAATCGTTACCGTAGGAGTACCAATTCACATTTTGAGTTTGGCCGTTATCGTTAATGATTCGCCCATCTTTCAGTTCAATCAGGTTTGCCCAAGTGTTCACACCGTTCTGTATGCCGACGAAATCTACGATAACTGTACCGTCTTGCGTATGAACTGTGCCATATTTGGGTGTAGTTTCCACAGGCGTACTACCATTGGCGATGGCTGTAATGGTTTGTGTTCCCTCGCGCTCCTCTACCGCACTGATATGCATAGGCGCGCCAGCATCCATATCCACGGTCTTGTCAAAGGATGCCAATGTCCGTTTCGTCCACTCGGAGGCACCGCGGGAGTAGCTGTCGTAGCTGCCGCGCGCCTGGTGACAGGACAGCAGCTCGTAGGCCTGGGAATCCTCATTCCAGACCCACACGGGGCTGCCGGAATCACCGCCCTGGGTGACAAAAGGCAAAGGGTGCGTAGGTGTACCAGCCGTTCCTGCTTTCCACCCACTCACACCGATAATGGTGACAGTATAGGAGTCGTCAGTTATACCTCGAACGTCCTTTTTGCCCACATCATTTACATAATCGTACCCTCTGCTGTATCCGAAACCAGAGTTGGTCACAATACCGCCCACCACGTAGGTATAGGCACCCGTCAGCCAAGTGGTCTTGCCTGTTTCATCCGCCTGCTGCATATACCCGCCGCCTGCGCGGTACTGTAGCATGTGGGCGATGTCCTCTTCCTTCAACTTATGATCCCGAGCATCATACAGGGATGAAGGTGTCACATCAGTTATTATCTTACTCAGGCGGGTAATCTTATAGTCAATCTCGGGAGTAAGTAGGAATTTGTTTTCTGTGCAGCTGCGGTACTCAATGCCTGCGTAGTGGATGGAGTTCTCGGAGCCAATAAAGCGCCCAGTGAACACGGGGTTGGTTACACCATTGTGTCGTACCGTGGCTGTGGCATTGTAGCTGATGGCCGTGAAAGGGCCGCCATCCACCATGCTCTCATAGCTAATCATCCTCTGGCCCAGCTTGTATGGCGCTTCTCCCTGGGTGTAGATGATGCGTACACCATCCTTGTTCAAGTGCTGCAAGAGCTCATTCTGCTGGTAGATGGAGTAACGGCCCATGTTCGAGCCAAAGTCCGTATACGTCTGCAGGGAGACGCTGGGGTGCATAATGGCAGCCTGCGTAGTGCCGGCAACGGTCATGGAGACCACGGTTACAGCCAGAAGAGCCTTTCGGAGAGCGGAAGGAAGGTGGAGTTTCATTTGCGCGGCATGATACACGCGCCATCACCGAACGTCAAGCTGGAAAAATTACAAAATTGCGCCACCTTGCAATGCAAATGCCTTATGCCGGCGGGAAATCTCCTGCATAGTCTCGCCAGGATTCGAACCTAGGCCAAGGGAACCAAAATCCCTTGTGCTACCATTACACCACGAGACCGTTGAAGAGGGTGGTTGCGCGAACCTTGTACCATACGGGGAGGAAATAGGCAAGACCAAAATGCGCATGCTGAATTTCCTTGCCAGTTTGCAAGGCCTGCGGTATGCTGACAGGCATGAGAGCAGTGCTTCTATTCCCCGGTCAGGGTGCCCAACAGGTGGGCATGGGCAAGGATTTGATGGATGCGTACCCCACGGCGCGCGCGCTGATGGAGGCGGCAGACGCCGCCCTGGGCCGCAAGCTCACGGAGGTGATGTTCAACGGGCCGGACGCGGAGCTGACGCGCACGTCCAACTGCCAGCCTGCGCTGTATGTACACGGTCTGGCGCTGTGGAGCGTGCTCAAGGAGCGCGTGCAGATTGAGCCGGTGGCGGCGGCCGGGCTTTCCCTGGGAGAGTTCACCGCGCACGCGGCGGCGGGCACGTTCACCATGGAGGACGGTTTGCGCCTGGTGGAGAAGCGCGGCGCGCTCATGGAGGAGGCATGCGCCGCAACGGCGGGCAGCATGGCCGCCCTGGTGGCCGGCTCGCCGGAGGCTGCCGTGGCGCTGGCGCAGGAGTGCGATGTGGATGTGGCCAACTTCAACTGCCCCGGCCAGATTGTGCTGTCCGGTTCCGTGGAGGGAATCGACAAGGCGGTGGCGGGTGCCAAGGCCGCCGGGTTCAAGCGCGGTATCAAGCTCAACGTGGCGGGCGCCTACCACAGCCGCCACATGAAACCCGCGCAAACGGCCCTGCTCCCTGTGCTGGATGCCACTCCCATGCAGGCTCCCGCCTTCCCCGTGTACTGCAACTTCGGCGGCCGCGCGGTGGAGGGGCCGGACGACACCCGTGCCATGCTGGGCGCGCAGGTGTGCGGCTCCGTGCGCTGGCAGGCGTGCATGGAAGCTTTGGTGAACCAGGGCGAGCGCCTGTTCATCGAGATGGGACCCGGCACCACGCTGGCGGGCATGATGGCGCGTATCTGCGCGGATGCCCGCGTGGTTTCCATTCAGGATGCCGCCTCTCTGGAAGCGGCGGTGGCGGAACTGCAAGCTTGACCCATGCGGTGTTTCCTCCCATGCCTGTTGGCCGTCTGCCTGTGCGCCTGCGAGAGCGTGCGCACCGTGTACGACGCCAACGGCAACGTGGTGGAGGAAAAGCAGGCGGGCGGGGAGAAGGACCTGTACTCCCACTTTGAAAAGGAGTTCAGCGAGTCCTTCTCCGAGAAGAAATCGGATTCCGGCGTGCCGCAATCCATCTCCGGGCGCGTGAGCTCCTTCCAGAAGGATATTGAAGCCGCGCGCGGCTCCGGCAAGGACAAGCAGTTCGTCACCAAATCCTTCACCGGCTCCAAGAGTTTCGACGCCATCTCCAACAAGTTCTCCGACGCCAACAAGACCTTCAGCGGCTCCAACAAGGAATTCGGCCACAAGGAGAGCTCCATGGCGAGCACCGATATGCGCCCGGACTTCATGAACGAGAGTCACGGCATCAGCCATTCCTCCCGTTACAACGGCGACAACCGCCGCAGCGCGGCGGAGGGTACCGCCTCTTCGTCCAGCGATCTGCGCTACGCCACCACCTCCAGCCGCTACAACAACGCCGGGCCCGACGGCTACATCGAGGAACGCCGCCAGAACACGCCCGAGCCCGATATCATCCACTACCGCGACTACCAAGAGCGGACCATCAAGGAGACGAAGGATTTTATCCGCCGCAACCGGGACTGAGCCTATCAGTCCAGCGTCCAGTCCACCTCCACTTGCACGGGCTCGCCGTTCTTGTCCTCGTAGAGGACGTAGCCGTTGGTGGCGCCGAACTTGTACACCTCCATGGTGACCTTCACGTCAAAGCAGCAGTATTTGGCAATGTCCAGCAGCTTCTGGGGGTCGCCCTCCTTCTCGTACTCGGCCCACCACTTGAGGGCATCCGTGCCCTCGGCGGTCTTGGAGTTGCCGCCCAGGGTGGGCTTGGCCACGGAATCCAGCTTGAGGCGGTGCCCCAGCTTTTCAGTGAGGTAGGTGCAGATATCGCAGTTGCGCGTGTGGTCCGCAATGGTCCAGAAGGAATGCGGCTGGAGCACGCCGTAATCGAACCCGATGTGGTTGTACCCTACCACCAGGTCCGCCTGCTGGAGCTCCTGGATAAGGGCTTCCACCTGGTCTTCCGTGTAGATGTGGTAGGCGTTGTCCCTGGTGGAGAAGGTGACGGCAACGGAGATGCCCATTTTGCCGGTCTCATGCCAGCCGCCGACCTGTGCAGCGGAGCGGCGCGTTTCCAAATCAAAGTAGACGATGTTTTTCATAGCGTGTCAGGGGGAAGGGTGCGGCGCAGCCCCTCGTAGAGCATGATGGCCACGGAGGTGGAAAGGTTCAGCGAGCGCGCGTGCTCGCCCGGCATGGGGATGCGCAGCGCCGTCTCCGGGTGCGATAATATCCAGCGTTCCGGAAGCCCCTTGGATTCCGGGCCGAACACCAGGTAGTCCCCCGCGTGCAGCGGCAGCTCCGCATCCCAGATGCTGCGCGTGGCTTTGGTGGAAAGGTACCAGAAGCGCGCGCCCGGTGCGGCGGCTTCCTCCAGCTCCTCCAGCGTGTCCCAGAGCTTCAAGTCCACAAACTTCCAGTAGTCCAGCCCGCAGCGGCGCAGGTGCTTCTCATCCAGGCTGAAGCCCAGGGGCTTGATGAGGTGCAGCGTGGCTTGCGTGGCCACGGCCAGACGCCCGGCGGCTCCGGTGTTGTGCGGGATTTCCGGGTGGAAGAGAACGATGTTGAACATGGCTCGGCGCAACGCGCAATCATTTGGCTCCCTTGCTCATGAGCACGGCCGGTATGGTGCGCAGGATGAGCTTGATGTCTGACCACAGGTTCCAGTTGTCAATGTACTTGAGGTCCTTGGTAATCATGTTGCCGTAGCTGTTTTCGCTGTCGCTGCGGTCTTCAATCTGCCAATAGCAGGTGAGGCCGGGTTTCACGCTCAGGCGGCGGCGGTGCGCCAGGTCCGGGAACTCGTCTGTTTCATATGTGGGCAGCGGGCGCGGGCCCACCACGCTCATGTCTCCGCACAGGATGTTGATGAGCTGCGGCAGCTCGTCGATGGACGTCTTGCGGATGAAGTGGCCGAAGGGGAAGATGCGCGGGTCGTTGGTGAGCTTGAAGATGGGGCCGTCCATCTCATTGCCGTACTGGGCCTTGACTTCTTCCAGGCGCTGGTCGGCATCGCTGTACATGGAGCGGAATTTCCACATGCCGAAGGGCTTGCCGTACAGACCGGAACGCTTTTGGCGGTAGAACACCTTGCCGGCCGGATCGCTGATCTTGATGCCGATGGCGGCTACCAGCCACAGCGGTGAGGTGCAGATGATGCCCAACAAGGCGGCCACGCGGTCGAAGATGCTCTTGAGGACGCGCGGGAAGGAATATTCCGGCGTGAAGCTCAGGGAGAGGATGTGGGCCTTGCCCTCGATGTTGTGCACCTCTGCGCGCATGTGGTTGCTGGCATCCTTGGCGCGGGCGATGTAGATATCCAGCCCCAGGGATTCCGCGAGGTGGATGGCCATGTTGTTCTCACCATAGCTGGAGAGACCGCCGAAGACGAAGAGGTGGGCCACGCTGTTGTCCGTGATAAGCTTGGCGAGCTGCTCCTCGGTGTAGGTGCCGGTGATGGCCTTGCCGACCACGTTGAAGTTGGCGCGCCAGTGGTTGGGCAGGCTGTTCCAGCCGGCCTCAATGTTTTCCTCTGTGCCGACCAGGATGATTTGGCGGAGCTTGTCCTTGTCGGTGAATATGTGACGGGTCCAGGCGCGGGAAAGGAAGTAGCGCACGTAGAGCACCAGCAGTACACCCACGATGTTGACCACAATGACGTGGTTGTAGAAGAGGCTGTGGTTGCCAAGGCTCTGGTAGATGGCAATGAGGCAGAGGTAGTATGTGGCGAAGGTAAGCAGCTGGCGCACAGCGGTGATGGGGCGCTGCAGGTTCTGGCGGCTGTAGAAGCCCACGAAATTCAGCACGAACGGCGCGGCTATCACCGCCGTCCATGCCAGATAGGTTATCACCTCAAAGATATTGAAGTCCGGCCCTTGCTCCCAACCAATCAGCGGCGATACCCAGTTGGTGACGGTGGGGGAGAAGTAGACAAAGACAATAATGAGCAGGAAATCGATGTACGGACAGGCTCGGGAAAACAGTTTTTTTCCAGTGAGAGTCATGGTGTGCGGTGGTAGGAATGGAAGGTGTTATGTGGTGGGAAGGATATCCCTGATGCGGGCCCGGTCGAAGTCTGCGGGGTTGATGGTGCAGCGGACGCGGGTGCCGGGGTGGATGGCATCCAGCAGGTGGGCTTCCTTCCGCTGCACGAAGGCCACGGTGAGCTTGCCGTTGGGCAGCTCCGCATGGAACGCCGTGGGCGCGAAACGCTCGCGTATGGTGCAGGCGCAATCAATGAACTCGGATGGATAGGTGCTGCCCATGGCGGTGCTTTAGAAGAAGGAGTTGAGCCCCTTGTTGATGAGGTCGCCGGCGGCATCGCCGGCTTTCTTGAGGATGCCGTCGGCCTTGTCCTTGACGCCGTCCGGCTGGTCGAGGATGCGGTCAGGCGCAGGGAAGGGGGTGTCTTCCTCGCCGTCTTGGGAATCCGCGGCGGGTGCATCGTCGCCGCTCCCGGTGAGGCGGCTCAGGAAGTCGCGGGTGACATCGCCCGCCTTCTTGAGCGCGGCCTTGGGCAGGTTGCTGCCCAGCAGGGTGGAGAGACGCACGGAGAGGTCCTCCTTGGGGTTGTCTGTGGTTCCGCTGAGGTTGATGGTGACCCAGGCGTAACCGGGGTCACCCACGGCGTTGAAGAGGTCATCCATGATGCCGGCCTCCCGGCCCAGGGGAATCTTGGCCACCATTTCCATGGGGATGCCCACGTTGAGGGTGCCGCGCAGCTCGGAATCGCGGCCGATGATGATGTGGCCGCGCACCAGCAGGCGCCCCTCCGCCGCGCGGATGTCAATCTTGTCGAACCTCCAGGCGTCCTCTATCTGGTGGCGGGGTTCGCTGTAGGGGAAGGAGATGTGGCAGGAGGCGCGCTCCAGCGGCAGGCGGCGGTAGGGCTTGGTGTTGCCCACGGTGATTTCGGAGAGGATGGGCAGGGCCTCCAGCACACCTTCACGCAGGGTGAGGTTGCCCTCCGCCAGGCTGATGCCGTCTGCATCGCCGTTCATCACCATCTTGCCGAACAGCTGCCCAGTGAGCAGCTTCTTCCAGTCCTCCTTGAGAATGCGCGCCACATCCGCCTTGTTCACCTGCATCTCCGCGTTCCATTCCTTGGATTCCATGGAGTAGCGGGCCTTGAAGCCCATCTCGCCGGGGGAGAGCATCAGGCGGCAGTCCGTCATCTCCACGGCTTGCTTGTCCGCATGCACGTTCACGCCCTTGACGCTACAGTCCTTCAGGAAGGAGAGGGAGGTGTGCATGCGCCCGTTGATGCCCTCCACGTTCCAGGCGTCCATCTGCCCGCGGGTGGCGGGGCGTGCGGAGAGGCGCGCCCCGGTGTAGGAGTATTCGCCGCCCTTGAGGCGCAGGGTGATGGTGGCGTCGCGGCACTCCACGCGGTCCACCTGCACTGTTTGCGGGGAGATGGCGGCAATGAGCCCGCTCTTCTCACGCGGCGGGCGCTCCGTGTACGCCTGGGAGGCGGGGTTGATGAGCACCGTGGCACCGTTCAGGTTCACGCGGCTCACCCGCAGGATGCGGTGCAGCAGTGCCGCGCGTTCCAGCGTGGCGTCCATCCCGTTGGCGGAGATGCGTTCCACTCCCTGCATGCCCGTGACGACCAGGCCAAGCTCGGATACGCGGTCGCCGTCGATGGAAAGGTTGCCGTCCATCACCACGTCCTGTGCCTGCAGGTTCACGGCTGTGTCATAGCACAGGTTGTCCCGGAACTCGCTCCCCTGCAGGTAGGAAAGGATGGAAAAGTAGGCAATCAGCAGAAACAGCAGCAGACCGCCCACAATGGCAAGCGGGTACACGACTCCGCGCGGCAGTTTTCCCTTGCCGTCTCGTTTCCCTCTGGAAGGGGCCATTCCCCCGCGTTTACGCCTGCGTGCCATATCGCGCGGCGAGTATAGCACGCCTCTCACGCCAAGGCAAGCCCGTATGTTGAAACATGAATGAATTGCACGGCGCACCCAACGGGGCAATCAATCCCCGTTTCCCGTCCCGTACTCCACGTGGTCCAGGTACAGGCCAGCCGCGGGGGCGCCGTAGCGGGTTTTCTCTCCCAGCGGGTCGGTGAGCATGGCTTGCAGCTCCTCAAGCGAGGCGCGTCCCAGTGCCACCTGGTGCGCGGAGCCGACGAGCAGGCGCACCATGCGGTACATGAAGCCGTTTCCGCGCAGGCGGATGCGCAGGAGGTCTCCCGAGCGTTCACAGGTGGCGGAGTAGATGGTGCGCAGGTAGAAATCCGGCGGCGGGTCCAGCGGCTCGTTGCCGCGGTTGGCGGCGAAGCGCCGGAAGTCGTGCTCGCCCACGAAACACTGCAGCGCCTGCGCCATCAAACCCTCGTCCATGGGCTGGGGGCGGTGCCACACGCGGCCCGCCAGGAAGGGTGAGCAGACGGGTGCGCGGTTGATGATGTACTCGTAGGTCTTGGCGGTGGCAGAGAAGCGCGCGTGGAAATCTGCGCCCACTTCCTGCACGTTCAAGATTCTGATGGCTGCGGGCACGTTGGCGTTGATGGCGGCGCGCCAGTTTTCCGGCGCTAGCGAGCAGTTGTCCGGCACGTCCACGTGGAAATGCTGGTCGCGCGCATGCACACCGGCATCCGTGCGGCCTGAGGATGAGATGCGCAGCGGCGTGTGCAGCACATTCTCGAACGCGGCCTCGATTACATCTTGCACGGTGTTGCCGCCGGGCTGGCTCTGCCAGCCCCGGAAGGGCTCGCCGTTGTAGGCGCAGGTGAAATGCAGGCGCGGCATGGCGTGTGAATGCGTTTCAGAAAAAAGCCGCAGGTCCCGTTTGCGGAAACCTGCGGCCTCGGTAAGGCTTCGTGCGCTTGGCAGATTACACGTCGATGTCTGCACCGTCGTCCTCGGAGTCGTCGGCGGCAGGTTCCTCATCGGCGGCGGGTTCTTCGTCGGCAGCAGGCTCTTCATCCGCAGCGGGAGCGGGCGGCGTGGCCGGCTCCTCTGCAGCGGCGGGTTCCTCGGCGGGAGCTTCATCTTCCTCGGCGGCGGGAGCCTGCTCGGCGGGCACCTCCACCAGTTCCTCGGAATCCCAGTAGGCACCGCGCTGCTCCACATCAGCCACATAGGCCAGGGCGTCCACCATGGCTTCAGAGCCGTAGCACTCCGCGAATGCGGGCGGGTTGTTGTTCTGGCGGGAAGTGGGGTTCTTCATGTACTCGTTGCCCTTCTTGAGAGCATCCGCAACCTTGGCATCCGCGCCGGCACCGGCGTTCGCGCCCACCGTCTGCAGCAGGCGGGTGTCGTCGATGTCGCCGTCGGAGCTGGTGACAGGCTTGCTGGCGCGCACACGGCCAATCTCCTTGGCGAGCGCGGTCACAGCTGCCACATAGTCGGCAGGGCCGCCCTCTTCCAGGGGCTTCACGCTGTCGGCCATCGGGTTGTAGTTAAGGCTGAGCACCTGCGCGGCCGCGTTCTGGAAACGTGTGTTGAGCACCTTCACGCGCGGAGCGGCGGCTTCCGCCGTCTTGTAGTCCGTCACCTTCTGAAGCTCTGCCGTCAAGTCTTCGGCGAGCTGCTGTGCGGATTCTGTCTCCTTCTGGCAGGAGGTGAACAGGCTCATGGCGAGCACGGCGCAGGCGGGAATGAGGAAAATTCGTTTCATGGAAAGATTAAGTCTACGCTATAATTATCAAGATTCGCCCCCTATGTCAAGGCAAAGTCTCATTCTTTGCAAAAAAAATCATGCATTCGGCGGTGTATCAGGCAATAGGTCGGCGTAGATGCCGGGCGTGGACTTGGGAATTTCCACGGCGTCCACCCACTTTTTGTAGAGTTCCACGGGGCCTGCGCCGCCGAGGATGCCGTAGGCGAAGCCCATGTTGCGGAGCTGTTCCAGCGCGGTGACCATGAGGGCCTTGCCCACGCCGAGCCCGCGTGCCTTTTCACCCACGCCCATGGGGCCGATGAAGCCGCGGGCGGTGGTGTCGTAGCAGACGAAACCGATGATTTCCTTATCGCGCGTGGCGATGAAGCAGCCGATGGGCTGGTGACCCATGGCAACCTTGCACTCGCTCACCCACTTGGGGCTGAAGTTGCGTTGCACAAAGTCGATGAGGCAGTGGCGCTCATACGGGTTGCAAAGGCGCAGCAGCACGCCTTTCTCTGCCAGGGCCGCGCGCAGGGGCGCGCCTTCCGGCAGGTCGTAGAGCCGTACAATCATATCTATCATATGCGTTTGGATTTTTTTTGTTGTTTGTTGAGAGAAAAAGGGCGGGACCCCATGGCGGGGCCCCGCCGAAAACGGGAAGGAATGCGCGCGGAGCCTTACTTGGCGGGCTCGGCGGGCTTCTCCTCCGCAGGCTTCTCCGCCTGGTCGGCTTCCGCTGCGGCGCGGTCCTTGGCGGTGTTGTAGAAGCAGTCCGCCAGCTTGTCGATAAGCGGATCCTTGCCACCCATGTCGTACACGTTCTTCATCATGTGCGCCATGGCCACGGCATCACGGTAGTCTGCGGGCAGCGCGTTCCACGCGCCGGCGCTGAGCACCTTGCCGGCCTTGGACACATGCTCCGGCACGCCGGGCATGGCCGCCAGGATGTGCAGGGAGCGGATGAGCGCATCCTCCTGCATGGGCCATATGTTGCCGTGCACGCCCACCACGCTCTGGCAGTAGTTGTCCACGGCCTTGCTGGCCTCTGCGCGGTGCTCCTCGGAGATTTCACCCTGCAGCTCTGCGGCGGGTACCTTGGAGGCGTACACGCGGCCCAGCGCATAGCGCAGCCAGGCGTAGGTCTCGGAGTCCAGGGACTTGCCCTTGGTCTTGATGAGGTCCTCCACCTCGCCCTTGAGGGTGGTGAGCGCCGCAGGGTCGTCCTTCACGCCGGCCATCACCTTGGCGGCCTGGTAGCGCAGCTTGTCCGCGCCGGTGAGCTTGGTGGCACCGGGGAAGGCGGAGGTGACGCCGGTGATGGCGCCCCAGTCCATCAGGCGCACAACGCAGTTGAGCTCTGCCATGGCCGCTGCGGTGGCGGGGTTGCCCGGCAGGTTGCCGTAGGCCATGTACTTGGTGCGGCACGCGGAGAGTGCCTTGCGCGCTTCCGCAAGCTCGCCGGAACGGTACTCCGTGAGCGCAGTCGCCAGGTCCGGCGGCGTCATGATGTAGAACACCTTGCACGCGGACACGGGCTGGGCCAGGATGGTATCCGTACCCTTCTGCTTGTACTGGTAGTTTTCACCATCCGCACCGACGAGCTCGATGGGGCCGAGCTTCTGGCTGGGAGCCTGGACGACGGCGGTGAGGTGGACGGCGCCGGGCTGCTGTGCGGTGGCGAGCTGCATGGAGCCTGCTACGGCGGCAACGGCGAAACCGATGATGTTGCGAGTCTTCATAATCGTGTCAAATGATGGATTGTTTTAGTTGTTCTCGAGTTTGCGCTGGAAGTCCTTGCCTTCCTTGTCTTCCTTCTGCACGGCCATATCGGCGCCGTATTCCGCCACCTTGGCAACCACCTTGTTGTAGGCGTCGCGGTCGGATGCGGCCATCTTGTCCTCCAGCTTGGAGCGCTTGATGAGGTTGACGTAGTTCTGGCCGGTGCTCCAGGCGGTCCAGCGGTCGGAGGCCTTGAAGTCGCCCTTCATGCGGTCGCCGGTACTGGGATTGTTGCGCTTCCAGAAGAGCTCCATGGCGGCCACGCACGCAGGTGCGGAGTAGCCGATTCTGTTGCGGTTCTGGTTGAACACGTTCATGTAGGTGAGCAGGGCGTTCTTGATGTCGCCGCACTCGCTGTAGGCTTTGCCGAGCAGCATGTTCATCTGCAGGCGCTCGTCGTTGTTGCCGCGGGTGCTCTTGAGGTAGAGCGCGGCGGCGTCACGTGCCTTCTCGTAGTTGCCGTTGCGGGAGTAGAGCTCCGCAAGCCCCTTCATGGCGGGGATGGTCTGCGTGGTGACGGGACCGGAAGAGACCTGCTCGAAGAGCTTGATAGCCTCCTTCTGCTGCTCCGCGTTCCTGGAGAACGAGAGGGCGTTCGCCTTGCCGAGGGTGGCCTCCGCCACGCGGTCGCGGCGGCGGTTGATCACGGAATCGTAGTAGGTGATGGCCATGTCGATCTCGTTCTGCTTGGAGGACGGGTCGTCGAAGCGGGAGACGTACTTGACGAGGTAGTCGCCCACCTGGACGGCGATGAAGCTGGTGAGGTCGTCCGGCTTGAAGGTGTTGGTCATATCGCGGAACGCGCGCTCCACCTCCAGCGCCTTGGCATCGCGCTTGGAGGGGTCGTCCTTGATGGAGGCCAACTCCTGGTTCATGGCGTTGATGACCGCCATGCGCAGAATGGCGTTGGTGTACTTGTCGTCGGAGTTGATCTCAGAGAAGTCCTTCACCAGGTCCTGGGTCTGCTTCTCCGGGATGACGCCCGCGTCCTTGTACTTGGTGGCACCGGCAATGTACTTGTCGATGTACGTATTGATGGCCTTCTCCAGTTCGGGGTTGGACTTGTTGTTCTTGTAGGCGAAGTTGGCCTCTCGGACGATGATGCTGCGGAGGCCCTCCAGGGCGGTCTTGACGGCTTCGGCGTTGCCCTCCTTGTCCGCGCGGCTCACGCGCAGGCAGGCGGCGGGAAGCGCGTACACGCAGCCCTCATAGTCGGCCTCGTTCCAGAAGCGCTCGTTGTAGCCCTTCACTCGGGCGGCCGTGGCAGCCTCGTCCTCACCCTCCATGGGGATTTCCAGGCCATAGGAATCCAGCCAGAACAGGGCGTTGGCGAAGAGGATGTCCTCCTTGGCTCCCTTTTCGTCCATGCGCTTCTTGGCATTCTCCGCGCAGCGCTCCAGAATCTTGATGGCCTCCGGCTTCACGGTCTGATCCGGGTCGGCAATCAGGATGGATGCGGCCTGCAGGTCGGCGTTGGGAGCGAATTCACCGTCAGGCCAATGCTCCACAATGCTCTTGCAGTAGTCGAGAGCCTGCTGGTTGAGCTTGGCGGCCTCGGCCTCCTCGGCCTGGCGTGCCATGCGGGTGAGGCAATCCACAGCTGCATAGTACATATTCGGGGCGAGGGAGTTCTCCTTGAGGTCAAACTCCGGGTGGCGCTCCTTGTAGCGCTTGAAGACCTTCATGGCTTCCTCCAGGTACTTGGTGTCCATGCTGGCCAGCTTCATCTGGCTGTCCATGAGGTAGTAGAAGGTGGTCATGTTGTAGTACTTGGCCTTGTCCGGCTTGAGCGCGCCCTTGCCGCTGGCTTCCAGGCCGCCGCTGTGCAACAGTTCTTCGGCCTTGGTGATCACCTCCTCGTAGTTCTTGAGGTTGTGCTGCGCGGCGATGATGGCGAACTGCGCGGACACGTAGTACTGGTTGGTCGGCTCGTCCTTGAAGAGCTTCATCACTTCATCCGCAGCGGGGAGCACACCCTGCCAGTCCTTGTCCTTGAGCATGCGGCTCATCTTGTTGACGGCAATGTTCTTGGCCTTGTCGCCGCCGATCTCGTTTTCATCGCCCGGCACCTTCTGAATGTACTTGTCGCCGGCTTCCTGGTCGCCCGTGGCGTAGCAGAGCTGTGCCAGCTGGAAGTAGTTGTTGCCGAGCATCTCCACCGTCTTGTTGTCCTTGTCGGTCTGCACCAGGCTCTTGTAACGGTCCACCATGATCTGGTAGCCTGCCTTGGCGAGGCGGTTGCTCTGCATGGTGAGAGCCAGGTTGGCGCAGGAGAGCACGGCGTAGCCGTCCAGGTCGCGGTGGTCGCTATCCAGCTTCTTGTAGGCCTCTGAGAGCTTCTTGGGATGTTCCGGTACGATGCGCACGCCCGTGCCGGAATCCGTGAACGCCTTGGCGCTCTTGCCGACGGCCTTCATCTGTGCGGCCAGCGCGGTGCGGATGGTCACCATGTCGGGCACCAGGGCGAAGAGGCAGTTGGCGGAGTGCGCGGCTTCGGCGGCAGAGGACACGTCATTGGCCTTCATGGCCTTGTCGGTGGCCATGGTGGCCTTGATGCCGTTGTTGAGATACTTGTCCGCATAGCGTGCGGCGCGAGCGGGCTCCATGTTGTAGCTGGCGGGGCTGGTGGAAATGATTTTGTACACCCAGCCGGCGGTTTCCGGATGCTCCATGGCGATGCGTGCCACGGTGTTGAGGCCGGTCATGGCCATGTCGTCCGGCAGCTTGCCCTTGGCCTTGCGGGCCTTCTCCAGATACTCGCCCGCCTTCTTGAAGTCCGGCGTGGGCTGCAGCATGTACGCCTGCACCAGCATGAAGCACACGCGGCCGTCCAGCTTCTGCTTCTTTTCAAGGGCGCTCACCTTGTTCTTCTGCAGCATACCGTAGTATTCCTCCAACAGCGGGATGGCGTCCTGCAGCTTGGTCTTGTCGCCGGCCTGCTCCTCCGTGCCGCTGCCCAGCATGTACAGGCTCAAGCCTTGCTGGAACACCACGTAGGTGCGGCGCGCCTCAAACACCTCGTATTGCTGCGAGGCTTGAAGCTTCACCGTGTCCATGAAGGTTTTCTCCGTGAAAAGCTTGTTGTCCGCATAGGCTTTGTACGCCTTGTACGCGCCGTCGTAGTCGCCAGCCTTGTACAGCGTATCGGCCTTTTCCCAGGCGTAGAAAGGCAGCACCCAGCGGAACTGCTTCGCAATCGTTGAATTCGGATCGCTGTACTTGGTGAGGATCTTGTCACACAGGTCCACGGCGTCCTGGATCTTGCCGGCGGCGGCGAGGTCCTGCACCTGCTTGAGGGCGGAGACGGGGTCCTGGGCCTGGCAGACGCAGGGCACGGTGAAGGCCATGGCTGCCAGCACGGAAATTCCGGTAATATGGTTGTTCATGATAATGGGGTTGATGTTGTTGAAGGGTTTCGTGAATAAAGGAGGGGAGCTGCGGTATGCTCCGCCCTGCTCCCCTCCCCTAATGGTTGAAATTGAGGTTTCGGGTTGCTTATTCCTCTCCGGCGGTGGTGTTGAGACCCACAGTGTGGATATCCGCTTCTGCCAGTGAGGCCATCACGTCCACGATGCGCTGGTGCGGAGCCTTCGGGTCACCCATCACCATCACGATGGGGGTGGTGTCCGCAGCCTTCGCCTGGTCGTTGAGCGCCTTCAGGGACTCCACGAGGGAATCCATCTTGCGCTGCTCGCGGAACGCGGCGGTCTTGGGCTTCACCATGGGATCGTACGGGCCGCCCACGGTCATGTCGCCGTTCCACACCACGGATCCGTCAGCGGATACCTTGATGCGGCCGGGCTCCAGCGGGGGAGGCGTGGAGTTGGTGGTCTCCTGGGCGGGAATGCTGATGTCCAGCTTCTTCTCGCTCACCAGGGAGGTGGCCACCAGGAAGTAGATGAGCAGAAGGAAACAGCAGTCAATCATCGAGGAGATGTTCATCTCCGGATCTTCCTGCTCCTCCGTCTTGATGTTCTTGTGTCTTGCCATTGTCTTGGTGATTTTGCGGATTCTTTACTTCGCCGGCAGCGTGCCGAACACCAGGTTGGATACACCCGCGCTCGCCGCGCAGCGAATCGCCTTGCACGTGCGCTCCCACGGCGCGTCCTTGTCGCCGCGCAGGTAGATCTTGATGTCCTTGTCCTCCATGTGCTTGGCCTTCATACGCTCCTTTTCCTTGGTCACGTACTCGGTCAGCAGGTTGGCCTCATCCTCGGTGTAGCCGACGTTCTTGGTGTTGTCGGACACGCCCCAGATGACGCCGGCCTTGCCCTTGTAGTTCTTGCGGAACTTCTCCTGGGCACCGGAGTCCATCTTGTCGTAATCCTTGAAGATGTTGATGACGATGCAGCCCTTGGCATCCTTCATGTCGTTGCACGTGATGGCGCTGGGCATGCGGACGCTGGGGTCCTTGGAGACGGTGATCTGGGTGGCGTTCACCACGAAGAAGATGAGGAGGAGGAAGCAGCAGTCAATCATGGGAGACATGTTGACCTCGCCCTTGATTTCCTCTTGGTCTCTTGCGTTTTTCTTAGCCATGAGTAGAAGTGTGGCTTGGGGTTACTCCCGCCGCCGGGATGGGGCGGCGGGCCTCACGGGCGGCAGGCCTTAGGCCTGAACTTCCTCGGCACCCTCTGCGCCTTCCTCGCCCTCAACGTCCAGACCCTCCGGGATACGGGCGAGCTGGGCTTCGGCGTTGATGACGTTGATGGAGGTGTTGACCATCTCTTCCACGGTGTTGATGCAGGAAGCCTCCAGAGCCTGGGCCTTCTTCTTGAAGAGGAAGAAAGCGGGGATGGCGATAATGGAGATGATCAGACCCCAGAAGGTGGTGAGCAGTGCAATGGAGATGGAACCTGCAAGGTCGCTCGGGTCAGCCTGGCCGGTGGTGGCCAGCACGCCGAACGCCATGATCATGCCCTGCACCGTACCGAACAGGCCGATGGAAGGAGCAATGGAACCGGCCAGGGCCAGGATGTCCACGTACTTCATGGTCTGCGGGCGCTCGTTGGCGGAGAAGTCGGCGATGGCGTCCTCGATGGCGTCCTTGCCCAGGTCCTCGGTGCGGTTGGCATCAATGTTGGGCAGGGCGTAGGCCACAAGGCGGCCGAGATAGGTGGGGCTCTCCGTGGCGAGCTTGATGGCGGACTGCACGCGGCACTCGCCCATCAGGCCGATAAGCTGGGCGCGCAGGGCCTCCGGGCAGAACTTCTCATCCTTGAGCTGCTGGTAGCAGTAGACGATGAGGAAGATGGTCAGGCCGAGCAGGAGCACGAGGGGAATCATGGTCCATCCACCATCGATCACCCACTGGTCAAGCATGGTCTTCTTTGTGACCTTGGCACCTTCTTCCTGAGCCCAGGCGGACGTGGAGATGGTGGCGGCGGCAAGCATTCCGAAAGTGAATGCACGGACAGCGAACCGAGAAATCATGTTCTTCATAAGTTGCTATAGATTGGTTGAGGTTAGAGTTTTGACGTCCTCCATTTAACCAAAAATCACTGCGTATGCAAGCATCTTTTTCAAAATGGCGCATTTTTTTTCAGTGGAGGCGTTCTCCGGGCGCGCCATCACTTCCGCTCCGCGCCGTTTCGGGGCTCCGGCTTCAGGTAGTACGATTTGAGCGGCTTGTAGCCCTTCTTGGCCATGAGAGCGTCCCAGTCCTTGGGCAGCTCAATCTTCACGGTGGCGTATCCCCCGCCGGGCAGGCACATGGTTTTGTTGCGGTTGACATCGCCCGTCACCAGCATGGCGGTTTTGCCCGCCTGCATCACGGGAACGGTTTGCAGGCGTTCCATGCCGCACCACTCCAGCCAGACGGGCGTGGCGGTTTCCGCGGCGCCCTCGGCGCGTGCGATTTTGTCGATGTGGTCGTCCACGGAGTAGGTGGCGGGGTTGAAGGCGCTGCCGGGGTTGGCCCAGTAGTTGGCGGTGGCGCGCTGCTCCAGCGGCACGCGCGCGGTGGCCACCAGGGCTTTTTCCAGCTGTTCCTTGCTCTTGTACCTGGTGGCGAGGTCGCGCGCCACAAACCCGGTGATGAGCATGGTTCGGTAGACGCACGGAGTGCCGCTGCCCACGGCGAATTGCTGCTTTTCCGTGGCGTCCCAGGCCATCAGCTCCATGATGACCTGCGGGTCGGAGGATGCGGGGGCGAGGTTGTTTCCCCAGCAGAGGGCGGAGGCGGCGGTGAGTGCGTTTTCATTCAGCTGCATGCCGCGCTGCATGTGGTAGGGGAGCCAGCCGATGGCGAGGGCGGCGGGCTCGTCTTCCGCAAGGCACCAGGGCATGAGGTAGCCGAAGGTGCCCATGCGGTTCTGCTTGGTGTAGTAGCCGCCGAAGTTGAGCATGGCGAGGTTGATGAAGCGCCCGATGGCGGCGTTGCGGCGGTCGCTGATTTCGCCCTGGCCGTTGTCCAGCCCGAGTTGCCGTGCGATGGGGCCGTTCACCCAGCAGTACGGGGTCCAGGCGTGCGTGCTGGCCAGCGTGCGCCGGAAATCGCCGTTGGCCATGGCCTTGGTGAACGCCAGCAGGATGGGCATGTACTCCGGCGGGCAACCCGCCATCACGCCGTTGGCCGCCACATGCCTCACCTTCACCTCGCGCCGCGCCGGCGGCACCACCGCCACCGTGTCGTCCGCCGCTGCATCCGTGTACTTCAGGAACTCCGCGATGGCGTGTCTGGTGGGCGGCATCACGGGCAGTCCATCGCTCCACCCTTGTTCCGCGAAGTAGGCGTTCACCTGGTCCAGCGAGCCCTTGAAGACCACGCCATCCCGCTTCTTGGAGGTGTCTTTGGAGAGTTCCTTATCGGACAGCGGCTTGGTGAGGGCTTTTTCAATTTGCGGCCACAGCACCTTGCGGGTGTTCTCCAGCAGCTCGTCGCGGGAGTGCGAGGAGAACGCGCCGGGGTACTCCGCCACGCGCGGAACGGGAACTCCCGCCGCATGACCGGCAAACTTCGCCTGCTCCGTGAAACCGGGTGCGGCAATCATCACGGAGGGAATGCCTTCATGCTCCGCTGCAATGCACGAGCCCATTTCCTTGGGCGTGCAGAGCCCGCAGCCGCCGTTGCCGGAGATGACCGCATCCACTTTCAGCTCGTGCAGCTTCGCAACGAAGGCGTCCTTCTGCGCGCGCACCACGCCCGGCCCCGGCCAGGGGCCCGCGGAGCCCACCTCGCTCAGCACGTACACCCTCGCCTTGGGATATTTCTGCAGGATGAGGCGCTTCAGCTCCGGGTGCGTGACGTAGGCCATGAAACTGCCGCCCACGATGGCGATGGTCTTGCCGTCCAGCGTGCTGAGCCGCGGTGCCTGCTTGATGTTTTCCACGCGGCTCTCTCCCACGGGGGAGTACACGGCGTACTGCGCCCCGCCGGGCGCTGCGGGGGCGGCGCATTGCCCGTCTGTGCAATCCTGCCCTGCAACCAGTGAACCCAGGGCCAGTGCGGTAACAAATAATGCTTTCATACCGGTTGAGAGCGCAAAGCCCCGCCGCATTTCAACATGCCGCCGGGGTGCCCGCCTGAAAAAAAAAGACCACCGGCCCTTGCAGAGCCGGTGGTCCCGATAAGAATGAAGACTGAAATCTTACTTGCACTTGCCCTTGGCGGTCCACACCTTCACGGGCACGTATTGCTGCTGGGGAACATCACAGTTGCCGGGCAGGGGACGGAGCTTGGGCATAGGCTGCGACTGGCAGCAGCAGGAGCTGAAGCTCAGAGCGCAGACAACAGTGAGAATGAGAGTGAATGCTTTCATGAAAGTAGGACGTTTAATGCTTACGATGGACATTAAAGCAGAAATGCCGTGTAGAGTCAACCGAAAATTTCACCGCGCCGCGATTTTATTTGCCGGGGGTGGAAAAATCGGCATCGAACACCAGCACCTCGAAGGGCTCCAAGCGCACATGCACCGAGCCCTCCGCCGGGATGGCAAGCTCCTTCACGCGCTGGTCCGCATATGCGGCCTGCAGCTGGATGGCTCCCTTCGCGGTGGGCTCGAACGCGGCGGCGGTCAGTTCAATTTCCTGCGGCTGGTCGTCCGGGTTGCGCAGGGCGAGCGTGGCCCCGCGGTCCGCGCGCCAGGCGGCATAGCCGTACACGTGCCCCTCGCCGGGATCGCCGCCCACCCAGTGGGCATCCGCCAGCACGGGCGCCCACTTGTGGCTCCACTTGAGCGCGGCCGCCACGTCATCCCACGCGGCATCGTTCATCATGCCGGGGGTGAGGTAGAGCTCCTGCTGGTTGGCGCCGCTGGCACAGAGCATGCGGGCATCGGAGCGCATGTTGTTGTTGACGGGGAAGGAGAGGTCCTTTGCGGATTCACAGGCTCCGCCCAGCTCTGCGGCGGCGATGGTGGGATCCGCGCCATCCGGGCGTGCGTCACTGGTGTGCGCGGCCTGGAATTCCGTGCCCAGCACCAGGCCGTGGTGCATGAGCGAGTTGAGCGGGTAGAGCGGCGCGCGCTTCACGATGACGCGGTAGCAGCTCATGTCGCGGTAGGTCATGTAGCGCTCGCGGTTGTTGCCCTTGCCGTGCCATGCCACGTCTGCGGAGCCCGTGCGCCAGGTGCAGTCCACGTACATGAGCCAGAACGGGCTGGGCCAAGTGCCCACCGTGGTGCTCAGGAAGAGCTCCGGGTCCACCTTGCGCAGTTCCTTGGAGATATCCAGCAGCGCCATGAAATGCGGCGACACGCCGTCGCCCGCGCGGTCCCACTTGAAGAAGTTGCTGCCGTCTTTCTGCATGAGGTCGCGGCAGCGGTTCAGGTACCACTTGCCATAGCCGGGGTAGGAGAGGTCAAGCTCTTTGGCATCCTGCGGGATGAGCCCCATGTTGCGCGCGTGTTGGGTGCGCTCCGCCTGGCCGCTGTAGCCGCCGAGTGGGGATATCCAGATGCCGAAGTGCGCGCCGATGTCCTGCGCGGCTTTCGTGACCTTGGAGAATCCGTTGGGGAACTTCTGCGGGTGCGGCTGCCACAGGTCCGCGTTGTAGTCGTCCCACCCATCGTCCAGCACAAAGGAATCCACCTTCACGCCGCGTTTCTGCACCAGCTCGCGCCCGTAGGCGTCAATGGTCTTGAGCAGCTTTTCCTCCGTGGGGTTCAGGCCGTACTCGTACCAGCAGTTGTACTGCACCACCTGGTGGTAGGGCACGGCGCGCTCGCGCTCCAGGTAGGCCAGGAAGGCTCGGCGCAGCTGTCCTTCCGGGTAGACGCCCTCCACGGTGGTGAAGCTCACGCTCTGGCCCTTCGCCAGCGGCAGGTTGCAGGTGAGGCCCACGCTGCCCTTGCCATCCGTTACGGTGGCCTGCGCCACCGGCAGCTCGATGCCGTAGAAGCGGTGCGCCTTCGTGTCCACCAGCGGCGTGCCGGGCACCTCGCCCGGTATCATGTAGCTGCCGCCTTCCAGCTGGATGGGCGTGAAGCCTGTCAGCACGGTGTCCCTGGTGGCGGTGAGCGTGTATGTGCGGCGCAGGTAGTGGGCGTTCTCCGCGGCCTCCGTGCGGCAGGTGACCTTGATGCCGGCATCTTCCGCCAGCTGCGCCGGAGCATCGGCGCTGTAGGTGCCGGTGTTGGTGACCACCAGCAGCGGTGTGCATGCGGCGGAGAGTTCTTCTGCGGCGGGCAGCGTGCCCGGATAGGGCACGCTCGGTTCAACGGCAACGGCGGTCATGGCGAACAGTGCAGTTAAGAGCAGGCTTTTCATTGCCCCGCCATTCTACCTCCCCGTTTTCGCATTGTCCATGTTTTTTCCTGTTGACACGGCGAGACTTCGGCGGTTATAGTCGCGCCCATGGCATCATCTCGTATCACAAGTATCGACACCTTGCGCGGGGCGGACATGGCTGCGCTTGCGGGCGGGGCAGCGCTGCTGCTGGAAATCCTGCGCGCCGTTTGCGGGGATGCGCTCCCGGCAGGAGTGGCGGCGCAATTCACGCACGGGAGCTGGGGAGAGCCGTTCACCTGCTGGGATTTGGTGATGCCGCTGTTCATCTTCATCGTGGGGTGCTCCATGCCGTTCGCCTTCGACAAGTACAGCAGGGAAGGGGGCGGGAACTGGCGCCGCCATGCCGCGTGGCGCGTGCTGCGCCGCGTGCTTGTGCTCTTTGTGCTGGGCATGGTGGTGCAGGGCAACCTGCTGGGTTTTGACACGGAGCACATGAGCCTGTTCTGCAACACGCTGCAGGCCATTGCCGCCGGGTATCTCATCGCCGCGCCGTTCCTGATGTGGGGCGGCGTGCGCAGCCAGGCCACCGGCTGCGTGTGCTGCCTGGCGCTGTATTGGGCAGCCATGCGCTTCATCCCCTACGCTGGGCATGAGGCGGGGCTCTTCCAACCATACGACAACCTGGCGTACTACATCGACTGCACGCTGGAAGGCCATTGGCAGGACGGCACGTGGTACCCGTGGATCCTGCCGTCGCTCTCGTTCGGGGGGCTGGTGCTCATGGGTGTGCTGGGAGGGCAGGCTCTGCGGCTGCTTTCCCCGTCCAAATCCGCGCTGGCGCTGGCAGCGGCGGGGCTGCTCTGCCTGGGCGCCGCCCTGGCGCTGGAATACGACACGCCGCTCCTGAAACACCTGTTCACCACCACCATGGTGCTGTGGAGCGGCGGTTGGAGCCTGCTTTTGCTCGCGGCTTTCCACGTGGTGTTCGACATGTGCCCGCACACGCAAAAAATCGCCGCGCTATTCCAGGGGTTCGGCACCAACGCCATCCTGGCGTACATGCTCATTGAGATGCGCGGCATAGGCGGGCATTCCTTCTGGTGGGGAATCACGCAGCCGCTGTTTGGCGGATTGGCATCGCAATGCGGGCAGTACGGCCCGCTGGTGTTCCAGGCTTTCTCCTTCCTGCTGCTGTGGGTGCTCTTGGAAATCCTGCGCCGCCACCGTATCATGCTACGCGTGTAAACCTGTGCCTCCCTGGGCGTCAATTTCCCGCTTGCCCGCAGAATGGTTTCAGGGTAGAATGGAGAGCGACATGGAACAAGCAGACGAACTTCCCAACTACGCCGTCAACGATCCGCGAGAACTCATCCGTTTCCTGCAGGATGCCTACCGCCAGCGCAAGGATGTGGTGATACGCGCGGACGACTGCCGCTACCTGGCGGATGCTCTCCAGGAACGCTTGAGCTCTGCGGACTATTCCGGCCCCACGCTGCTGTAGGCGGCGTAGCCCGGTGCCCGGCGGATACAGCGAAACCCGCTCCTGCAAGGGCAGGGCGGGTTCGCTATTTTTGCTTTCGCTATTCCAGCGTGCTTACATGGCAGAGCCGTTGCCGGTGCGGCCGTCCTCGCCGTCAGGACGGGAGGCGTCCTTGCTGCCCTTGCTGCCACCCTTGCAGCAATTGCCCCACATGCTCTTGTACTTGGCGGCCATCTCCGGGTCCTTGTCCACACCCTTGCCGTCCGTGTACATCTGGCAGAGTGCGCGGCATGCGCCGGCATGGCCGTCCTCCGCTGCCTTCTGCAGGCCCGGAAGCGCCTTGCTGTACATTTCCGCCGCCTTGTCGCTGTCCTGAGGCATGGAGATGCCGTTGTCCATCATGTACGCCACGGTGTACTGCGCAATCGGGTTGCCGTTGGCTGCTTCCCACGTCACGGAGTCAACGTTCACCCACACGGAGTCGCCACAGGAGATTCCCTTGTCCGACATGGTGCAGATGGGCTTGTTGTCAGCTGCGGCGGGAGCGCCGTTGATGGTTTCGGCCGCCATGAGATTCAGCCCCAGCAGGGCTGCCACTACTGTTGTTGTTGCTATGTTGTTCATAGGCTGCCCATCATGCGCCTACCAAATGCCCGCCGCAACCTAACTCTCCAGCTGTTTGGCGGCGGTAACCTTCCGCTTGCGCTCCCGCATCCGCTTTTTGCACACCAATCTTCCTTTTTCATGCCCGTTTTTGTCCGAATTTTTATTAAGTTTGATTAAGGATGCGGCTTTTTTTGCCCGATTTTGCGAAAAAAACGAAAAAAAATGAAAAAAATTAGAAATTGTGGTTGACGTATCGGGCAAACGAGTGTAAAATCGCGCCGCTTTGCGTCTCTCCTAACGGGGGGGCCTTGGGCAAGTCGCTTCTGTAGCTCAGTGGTAGAGCGCATCCTTGGTAAGGATGAGGTCGCGGGTTCAAGTCCCGCCAGAAGCTTCCCGCCCGTGCAAGAATAAAGCAGCATTACGAACAAAACAAAATCAAAACACTGTTATGGCTAAAGAAGCATTCCAGCGCACCAAGCCCCACGTGAACGTGGGAACGATCGGTCACGTTGACCATGGTAAGACTACCCTCACCGCTGCAATTACTAAGGTTCTTGCAGACCAGGGCAAGGCAGAATTCAAGGCATACGACCAGATTGACGGCGCTCCCGAGGAGCGCGAGCGCGGTATCACCATCTCCACCGCACACGTGGAGTACGAGACCGACGCCCGCCACTACGCACACGTCGACTGCCCCGGGCACGCCGACTATGTGAAGAACATGATCACCGGTGCCGCCCAGATGGACGGTGCTATCCTGGTGGTTTCCGCCGCTGACGGCCCCATGCCGCAGACCCGTGAGCACATCCTTCTCGCCCGCCAGGTGGGCGTGCCGAAGATTGTGGTGTTCATGAACAAGATGGACCTTGCTGATCCGGAGCTCGCCGAGCTCGTGGAGATGGAGATCCGCGACCTTCTTTCCTCCTACGAGTTCCCGGGCGACGAGATTCCGATCGTCAAGGGTTCCGCCGCCAAGGCTCTGGAGGGCGACGCCGACAACGTGAAGGCCATCATGGACCTCATGGACCAGGTCGACGCCTACATCCCGACCCCGCAGCGTCCGACGGACCTGCCGTTCCTGATGCCGGTGGAGGACGTGTTCTCCATCTCCGGCCGTGGCACGGTGGCTACCGGCCGTATCGAGCGCGGTATCATCAAGAAGATGGAAGAAGTTGAAATCGTGGGTATCAAGCCCACCGTGAAGACCTCTGTGACGGACATCGAAATGTTCCGCAAGCTTCTGGATCAGGGTGAGGCCGGTGATAACGTGGGCGTTCTGCTCCGCGGTATCAAGAAGGAGGACATCGTGCGCGGCCAGGTGATTGCCAAGCCGGGTTCCGTGACTCCCCACACCAAGTTCCAGGCTACCGTGTACGTCCTCTCCAAGGAGGAAGGCGGCCGCCACACCCCGTTCTTCAACAACTATCGCCCGCAGTTCTACTTCCGCACGACGGACGTGACCGGCACGGTCACCCTGCCCGCCGGCACGGAAATGGTGATGCCCGGCGATAACGTGACGTTCGCTGTCGAGCTTATCACCCCCGTCGCCATGGAGAAGGGCATGCGCTTCGCTATCCGCGAAGGCGGCCGCACCGTTGGCGCCGGCACGGTGGCTGAAATCGAGGCCTAAGCCCGATTGCCCCACCAAACCCCGACCGCAATCCCCGCAAGGGGAGCGCGGTCACGGCTGGGGGAGATGCCCGGCATAGCTGTGGCATCTCCCCTGTCCCGCCGAAAGGGACAACCCCTAGGGTACTAGCTCAATTGGTAGAGCAGCGGTCTCCAAAACCGCGTGTTGGGAGTTCGAGTCTCTCGTACCCTGTTCCAGAAGGAAGCAATCCCACCCCCACTCAGAAAAAGACATGGCCAGTAAGAAGCAGAGCCTCATCCAGAGGTTTTTCGGGTACATCTCCCTCGTGAAGATGGAGCTTAAAAAATGTTCCTGGCCTTGGGAGAGCGACCCCAAGATCACGGGCTTCAAGAAGTACCGCGAGCTGAGCGGCTCCACTATGGTGGTGCTCATTGCCATGGTCCTGCTGGGAGCCTACGTGGCGTTCTTCGACTACGTGCTCTCCGCCGTGGTCAACAAGATTATTGTTGTTCTTTCCTAACTGCCCGCACCCTCACACCCCTTTTCTGTCGCTATGTCACGCCAGTACGACCGCAAGACCGGAAGCGCACGCTCCATCCCGGAGCCCAAGGACCAGTGGTACGTGCTCCACGTCCTCTCCAACAAGGAGCGCCGCGCCGTGGAAAACCTCAACCGCCTCTTCAAGGAGGATGAACAGGTGGGAGCCCTCGTGCAGAGCCCACCCCTGGTGCCCACCGAGAAGGTGGAGGACGTGCGCAACGGCAAGAAGTACGTGGTGGAGCGCAAGCTCTTCCCCGGCTATGTTTATTTGAACTTCGCCCTCCGCCGCGCAGACGGCTCGCTGGACAACGACGCCTGGTACAAGATTCAGGCGGTGGACGGCGTGATCAGCTTTGCCAGCGGCCGCAACAAGGAGCCCCTGCCCATGCCCCTCAAGGATGTCAAGGAGCTCATGGCGGAGATTGAGCGCCGCAGCGGCGCCGCCCGCCCCAAGGTGGCCTACACCGTGGGCGAGGAGGTTATTGTGCTGGACGGTGCCTTCCAGGGCGAGCACGGCGTTGTGGAGATGGTGGATCCGGAACACGGCCGCATGCGCGTGGGCGTGTCCATGTTCGGCCGCTCCAACCCGCTGGATCTCGACTACACGCAGGTGTGCAAGTTGACGGAAGACGATACGCTTCCCAACTAAGAGAAAAAAAACTTCCCGCCGCGGGGAGCCGGTCCTCCGGCAACGCGGAAACTAACAAAACAATACCATGGCAAAAGAAGTAGTAAAAGTAATCAAGCTGCAGATCCCTGCAGGCCAGGCGAACCCCTCGCCGCCTGTCGGACCTGCCCTTGGTCAGGCCGGGGTGAACATCATGGGCTTCTGCAAAGAGTTCAACGCCAAGACTCAGAAGCAGGCCGGTGACGTCCTTCCCGTCGTGATCACCGTCTACAAGGACAAATCCTTCGACTTCATCACCAAGCAGCCGCCGGCAGCCCTCCTTCTCAAGAAGGCCGCCAACGTCAAGTCCGGCTCCGGTGAGCCCAACAAGACCAAGGTGGCCAAGATCACCAAGGAGAAGTTGCTGGAGGTGGTCAAGACCAAGATGCCGGACCTCAACACCACGGACCCCGAAGCCGCTTGCCGCATCCTTGCGGGCCAGGCTCGCCAGATGGGTATCGAGGTTGAAGGTATGTAACCCTTCCGCAGGAGGGAAAAAACTCAATATCAACCCGAACGTACTGCAAAACATTATGTCAACTAAACGCTCCAAGCGCTATACAGAGGCTGCCAAGCTGGTGGAACCCGGCAAGGCTTACGCCGTGGAGGAGGCTGTGGAACTCATGAAGAGCTTCCCCGCTCCCAAGTTCGACCCCACGGTCACCCTCTCCTTCCACCTGACGGTGGATCCCCGCAAATCCGACCAGATGGTCCGCGGCTCCGTCGCGCTCCCCAATGGTACGGGTAAGAACGTCCGCGTCATCGTCTTCGCCCAGGGTGAGGCCGCTCAGGCTGCCCTCGAGGCCGGCGCGGAGAAAGTCGGTCTGGACGACCTCATCAAGGAGGTGCAGGAAGGATACCTTGATTTCGACAGCGCAATCGCCACCCCGGACGCCATGGCCCAGGTGCGTAAGATTGCCCGTGTGCTCGGCCCGCGCGGCCTTATGCCCAACCCGAAGACCGGCACGGTGACGGAAGACACCGCCAAGGCCGTTCGCGAGGTGAAGGCCGGCCGTGTGGACTTCAAGGTGGACAAGAACGCCAACATCTCCGCTGCGGTGGGCAAGCTCTCCTTTGAGAAGGAGAAGCTGGCAGAGAACCTGCGCGCCCTCATCGCCGCCGTGGTGAAGGCCAGGCCCTCCGGTGCCAAGGGCGCCTACATCGCCGCCGTCACCGCCACCAGCTCCATGAACCCCGGCCTGCCCATCAGCCAGACCGAGTTCTCCAAGCAGCAGTAACCCTGAACACGATACGAACATGAGCACTGAACACAAAATGAATGCGGACAAGGCTGTCATCATCGAGACCCTCCAGGCCAAGGTGAACGCCTCCCCCTTCCTCATCGTCATCGACTACACCGGCATCACCGTGCCGGAGTTCACGGACCTGCGCGCCAAGCTCGCTGCGTCCGGCGCCTCCTGCATGGTGGCCAAGAACTCCTACATGAGCAAGGCCCTGGCAGAAGCCGGCCTGCCGGACATCTCTGCCTCCCTGAAGGGCCAGACCGCCTACGTGATGGGCGAGAGCGACGTGTGCGCCGCCGCCAAGGTGTTGAACACGTTTGCCAAGGCCACCAAGAAGGCTCCGTACAAGGCAGGTATCATGGATGGCGCTCAGCTTGAGCCCGCCAAGATCCAGGCACTGGGCGACCTGCCCAGCCGCGAGGTTCTGCTGGCCACGCTGCTTGGCACCATCAACGGTGCCGGCTCCGCCCTGGCCCGCGTTATCCAGGCCTATGTGGACAAGGAGGGTGGTTCCCAGGAAACCGCAGAATAACAAAGAACTTGAACAGATGGCGGCGGTGTGGTTCCACCGCCCCGCCGCCTGAAACAAAATTAGGCTCTCTGTCGGCTCTCCGGCCGGTGAGAACTGAAATGGGCAGGAAGCCCCTGCCCGCGACAAGAACCAATTAACCAGAAAACAACAATGGCTGATATCAATACAATCGCAGAGGAACTCGGTAAGCTGACCATTCTGGAGGCTGCCGAGCTTGTTAAGTTGCTCGAAGAGAAGTGGGGCGTTTCCGCCGCTGCTCCTGTGGCTGCTGCCGCCGCTCCCGGCGCTGCTCCCGCTGAGGCTGCCGAGGAGAAGACCTCCTTCGACGTCGAGCTGACCGATGGCGGCGCCAACAAGATTGCCGTCATTAAGGCAGTCCGCACCGTCAAGCCCGGTCTGGGCCTGGCTGATGCCAAGAAGCTCGTCGAGGGCGCTCCCGCCGTCATCCTTGAAGGTGCCTCCAAGGAGGACGCCGACAAGGCCAAGGCCGAGCTCGAAAAGGCTGGCGCAAAGGTCACCATCAAGTAACCTTTATTTACGCGAGCGCAGGGGGGGACTACGGTTTCCCCCTGCCTTCGCGTCTTTCCGTGTTTTGGCTTCACGGTCAAGCCAAACGTTTTATTAACCATTAAAATCCAAGGCTTAAGAAAATCTGTTCTCGCGCGCGCCTTCGCGTGGGCCCGACCCGGGGGAAGCCCGTTTCCCCACCCTGCATTCGGTAGCGGGGCTTCCCCCGGGTCGGTTTCACCAAACGGGAACCGGCCCCCGCCCCGGGTAACAGGGAGCACATCAACCATCATCTCGCCAACTCTATGTCCAAGCCCAAGCAAGAGAGAATCAGTTTCGGCAAGATCAAGGAGGTCATCGAACCGCCGAACTTGATTGAAATCCAGACGAAGTCCTACGAGGAGTTCCTACAGCACAACACGGAGCCGAAGAAGCGGCTCAAGACCGGCCTTCAAGCCGTGCTGACGGAACACTTCCCGATAGAGAGCTACGACGGTCAAATCAAGCTCAAGTACATCTCCTATGAGGTGGCTCCCTCCAAGATTTCGGACTTCACGGCCATCCGCAACGGCGAGACCTACAGCGCCTCCATCTACATCAAGTTCCAGCTGGACGTCAACAACGGCGAATACACCACCGAGGAGAACGTCTACATGGGAGAAATCCCCATGATTACGGAGCGCGGCACCTTCGTCATCAACGGTGCAGAGCGTGTCATTGTGGCCCAGCTGCACCGCTCCCCCGGCCTGTGCTTTGAGAAGACCCGCCACAGCAACGGGCGAGACATCTTCTCCTTCCGCATGATTCCGGACCGCGGCTCCTGGCTGGAGGTACAGTTCGACACGAGCGACCTGATGTACGTGTTCCTTGACCGCCGCCGCCGCCGCCGCAAGTTCCTGGCCACCACCTTCCTGCGCTATCTGGGGTACGAGACGGACCGCCAGATTGTGGAGCAGTTCTACACCATCCAGAAGCTGAAGCTCTCCAGCGTGTCCGGCGACGAGCTGGAGTACCTGGTGCCCTTCGAGGACGTGACCTACGGCAAGGACACCGACGAGCGCAAGGCCACCATCATTTCCAAGGCCTACGAGCCCCTCAGCGCGGCCACCATCCGCAAGATGCAGGAGCTGGGCATCAAGCAGATCGAGGTGATCGACCAGCGCGAGGACGAGCTGCTCGTCAAGACCCTCAAGAAGGACCTGTCCTACGACCGCGAGTCTGCCCTGAAGGAAATCTTCCGCAAGTTCCGCCCGGGGGATCCGCCCACCGTGCAGCAGGCCACCACCGCGCTGGACCGCCTCTTCAAGGATCCCAAGCGCTATGACCTCACCCGCGTCGGCCGCTACAAGATCAACCAGAAGCTCGGCCTGGACGTTTCGGAAGACTGCCGCCTCATCCAGCCCATCGATTTCCTGACGGCTGTCAAGTACCTTCTGCACCTGCGCCGCGGAACGGAAGGCTATCAGGTGGACGACATCGACCACCTGGGCAACCGCCGCGTGCGTGCCGTGGGCGAATTGGTTTCCAACCAGTGCCGCGTGGGCCTGGCCCGCACGGAGCGCCTGGTGAAGGAGCGCATGACACTGTGCGACACCTCCAAGAACGACATCACGCCCAGCAAGCTCATCAACCCGAAGGCCCTCAGCGCCGTGGTGCGAGACTTCTTCGGCCGCAGCCAGCTCTCCCAGTTCATGGACCAGATCAACCCGCTGGCCGAGCTCACGCACAAGCGCCGCCTCTCCGCACTGGGGCCGGGCGGCCTGAACCGCGACCGCGCGGGTTTCGAGGTGCGAGACGTGCATCCCTCCCACTACGGCCGCATCTGCCCCATTGAGACGCCTGAAGGCCCGAACATCGGCCTCATCAACTCCCTTTGCACCTATGCGCGCATTGACGAGTACGGCTTCATCGAGACGCCGTTCCGCCGCATCAAGCACATTGAGAAGAAGGGCAAGAAGCCGGAAACCATCGTCACCAACGAGGTGGAGTACCTCACCGCCGACAAGGAGGAGTACCACCTGATCGCCCAGGCCAACAACGAACTGGACGAGGACAACGGCAACGGCCATTTCGTCAAGTCTCGCGTCACCGCGCGTGAGCACGGCGAATTCGTGGAGGTGGATCCCGCCCGCGTGGAGTACATGGATGTCTCCCCCAAGCAGATCATCTCCATTGCCGCCGGCCTGATTCCCTTCCTGGAGCACGACGACGCCAACCGCGCCCTGATGGGTGCGAACATGCAGCGCCAGGGCGTGCCGCTGATGGTGAACCAGGCTCCCCTGGTGGGCACGGGCATTGAAGGCAAGTGCGCCAGGGACTCCGGCTCCGTCATCGTGGCCAAGGGCCCGGGCATTGTTGCCTCCGCCACGGCAGAGTACATCGTCACCACCAAGGATGGCGAGCTGCCCGTTTCCTCCAACACCTGGCTCAGCGAGCCGGAAAGCGTCAAGACCGATCCCGAAAACGGCATCTACGTCTATCAGCTCCGCAAGTTCATGCGCTCCAACGCCTCCACCTGCATCAACCAGAAGCCCATCGTCTCCCGCGGAGACAAGGTGAAGAAGGGTGATGTGCTGGCGGACGGCCCGTGCACGGACGGCGGCGAGCTGGCCCTGGGGCGCAACGTGCTGGTGGCCTACATGTCCTGGTACGGCTACAACTTCGAGGACGCCATCATCATCTCCGAGCGCCTGGTGCAGGAAGACGCCTACACCTCCATCCACATCGAGGAATTCGAGGAGAAGGCCCGCGATACCAAGCTCGGACCGGAGGAAATCACCCGCGATATCCCCAACGTGGGCGACGAAGCCCTCAAGAACCTCGACAGCGAGGGTGTGGTGCGCATCGGCGCCGAAGTGAAGGCCGGCGATATCCTGGTGGGCAAGATCACCCCCAAGAGCGAGACCGACCTGGCTCCGGAGGAACGCCTGCTGCGCGCCATCTTCGGTGAGAAGGCCGCGGACGTGAAGGACACCTCCCTGCGCGTGCCGCCCGGTACCACCGGCGTGGTCATGGATGTGCGCGTGGTGCACTCCGCCGTGCCCGGAACTCCCGCCGTGGACGTGGAGAAGGAGGCCCAGAAGCAGCGCAAGAAGCTGGACACCGAGTACCAGAAGAACCGCGACAAGCTCATCGAGGACCTCACCAGCAAGCTTTCCGACCGCCTGCTCGGCGAGAAGATTCCGCTGGAAATCACCCGCGCCGGTACCAATGAAATCATCATTCCGGCCAACCGCAAGATCACCAAGACCCTGCTGCGCAAGCTCGCCGTTCACCACGACCAGATCGAGATGAACGAGAGCCCCGTGCGCAACCAGATCTTCGAGATCATCAACACCTTTGAGACCCGCTTCGCTGACCTGGACACCGAGCGCGACCGCCGACTCGACCAGATTGAGGCCGGCGCTGAGCTCGACCCCGGCGTCGTCACTGAAGTCAAGGTCTACATCGCCACCAAGCGCAAGCTCGGCGTGGGCGACAAGATGGCAGGCCGCCACGGTAACAAGGGCGTCTGCTCCCGCGTGCTTCCGGTAGAGGATATGCCCTACCTGGAGGACGGCACGCCGGTGGACATCATCCTCAACCCGCTGGGCGTGCCCTCCCGCATGAACGTGGGTCAGGTGCTGGAGGCCCACCTGGGCGTGGCCGCCAAGGCCCTGGGCTTCAAGGTGACCACCCCCGTGTTCGACGGCATTGAGGAAAAGAAGATCTGGGAGTACATGAGCCAGGCCAAGCAGGTGCCCGGCTTCTCCTGGGTGGGCGACGGCAAGGACGGCTCCACCGCCGGTAAGAGCCGCCTCATCGACGGCCTCACCGGTGAGTACTTCCACTACCCCGTGGTGGTGGGCTACACCTACATGCTCAAGCTCAACCACCTGGTGGCAGACAAGGTGCACGCCCGTGCCGTGGGTACCTACTCCCTCGTCACCCAGCAGCCGCTGGGCGGCAAGGCTCAGCACGGTGGCCAGCGATTCGGCGAAATGGAAGTGTGGGCCATGGAGGCATACGGTGCCGCCTACACCCTCCAGGAGCTCCTCACCGTCAAGTCCGACGACGTGCAGGGCCGCACCCGAATCTACGAGAATATTGTCAAGGGCGACAACTCGTTGGAGGCCGGAACCCCGGAATCCTTCAACGTGCTCATCAAGGAAATGCAGTCCCTCTGCCTCAACGTGCAGCCCACCGAGCAGAAGGACCGCGAGAACGCGCCCCGTACCGCTGACGACTACTTCGCGCTCCTGGCCGATGACGGCATGGAGGGCGGCTTCATCAGCGAGGACGACGACGAGGAAGGCGAGAAGCCGGAAAGCGACGATGAAGACGACTTCTCCGAAGACGTGGAGGAACCCGCCAACACCGATGACGACGATTCCGAGATGTAACCCAGTAACCCTTAAATAACCGTACCAATATGTCTTACATCGACCTTACCAACGAGAAGCCCAAGAACTTCGACCAGGTCTGCATCACCGTGGCCAGCCCGGAGGATATCCGCAAGTGGTCCCACGGAGAGGTGAAGAACCCGGAAACCATCAACTACCGCACGTTCAAGCCGGAGAAGGGCGGCCTCTTCTGCGAGCGCATCTTCGGGCCCACGCGCGATATGGAATGCTCCTGCGGCCGCTACAAGCGCGCCAAGAACAAGGGCACCATCTGCGACCGCTGCGGCGTGGAGGTTACCTCCGCCCGCGTCCGCCGCGTCCGCATGGGCCACATCGACCTGGCGGTGCCCGTCACCCACATCTGGTTCTACAAGTGCATGCCCAGCCGCATCGGCCTCATGCTCGACCTCACCTCCCGCGACCTGGAGCGCGTCATCTACTATGACGACTACATCGTCATCGACCCCAAGGAGGTGAACGGCCTGGAGCGCGGCACCATCATCTCCGAAGAGGAGTATGAGGACATGGTGGACGAGTACTCCGAGGACGACATGCCGGAAGTGGGCATGGGCGCGGAGGCCATCCAGAAACTCCTGGCCACCACAGACCTGGACGCCCTCATCGACCAGCTGAAGCAGGAGATGGAGAAGACCAACTCCAAGCAGACCAAGCGCAAGATTGCCAAGCGCCTGCAGCTGGCCCAAGGCTTCAAGAGCAGCGGCACCCGCCCGGAGTGGATGGTGCTCACCGTGCTGCCCGTCATCCCCCCGGACCTGCGTCCCCTCGTTCCCCTGCCCGGCGGCCGTTTCGCCACCAGCGACCTGAACGACCTGTACCGCCGCGTCATCAACCGCAACAACCGTCTCAAGGAGCTCGCCGCCCTCCAGACCCCGGAGGTTATCAAGCGCAATGAGATGCGCATGCTGCAGGAGGCAGTGGACGCGCTGTTCGACAACGGGCGCCACGGGCGCCACGTGACGGGTGCCGGCAACCGCCCGCTCAAGTCCCTTTCCGACATGCTGAAGGGCAAGAGCGGCCGCTTCCGCCAGAATCTGCTGGGCAAGCGCGTGGACTACTCCGGCCGTTCCGTGATTGTGATCGGCCCGCACCTGAAGATGAACCAGTGCGGCCTTCCCAAGAAGATGGCGCTGAACCTCTTCGAGCCGTTCATCATCCACCGCCTCAAGGAGCTTGGCTACGTGCACACCGTGCGTTCCGCCAAGAAGATGATTGACCGCAAGGAGCCCGTTGTGTGGGATATCTTGGAGGAGGTGACCAAGGGCCACCCCGTGTTCCTGAACCGTGCCCCAACGCTGCACCGCCTTTCCATCCAGGCCTTCGAGCCCGTGCTCATCGAGGGTTCCGCCATCCGTCTGCACCCGCTGGTCTGCACCGGCTACAACGCAGACTTCGACGGCGACCAGATGGCCGTGCACGTTCCGCTTTCCGTGGAGGCCCAGCTGGAGGCGCGCCTGCTGATGCTTGCGCCCAACAACGTGTTCTCCCCGGCTTCCGGCAAGCCCATCTGCACGCCCACGCAGGATATCATTCTGGGCTCCTACTACCTTACGCACACCCGTGCCAAGGAGGTCAAGGAGCAGCAGGACAACCAGCATCTGCTGCCGCTCTTCGAGTCTATCTCCGAGGTGGAGTTCGCCATTGCATCCCGCAAGATCGGCTACCATGAGTGGATCCGCCTCAAGAACCCGGACTACGGCAAGACCGGCGCCGCCTTCGACAAGCTCGCCTACAACCAGGAGAACGTCGACCGCAAGACCATCGTCACCACCGCCGGCCGTGTCCGCTTCAACGAAATCTGGCCGGAGGAAATCGGCTACATCAACCGCAACATCGGCAAGAAGCAGCTTGGTGACATCATCTGGCGCTGCTACCAGACCTGCGGCCAGAAGAAGACCGTGGAAACCCTGGATGCGCTGAAGTCCCTGGGCTACAAGGAAGCCACGCGCTCCGGCTGCTCCATCGGTATCGTCGACATGGTGGTGCCGGAGAACAAGAACGAGCTCATCGAGGCTGCGTACGACGAGGTCGCGAAGGTGACCGAGCAGTACGAGGAAGGCCTTATCACCAACGGCGAGCGCTATGAAAAGGTGGTGAACATCTGGTCCACCACCACGGATGCCATCCAGAAGGAGCTCTACACCAAGCTGGAGTACAACGGCGGTTCCGCCGTGGCCAGCCCGCTCTACATGATGGTGGACTCCGGCGCCCGAGGCAACAAGGCCCAGATTAAGCAGCTCTCCGGTATGCGCGGCCTCATGGCCAAGCCCTCCGGTGAGATTATCGAGCGCCCCATCACCTCCAACTTCCGTGAGGGCCTCTCCGAGCTGGAGTACTTCATCTCCACCCACGGCGCCCGCAAGGGTCTGGCAGATACCGCTCTGAAGACCGCCGACTCCGGCTACATGACCCGTAAGCTGGTGGACGTGGCCCAGGACGTGATTGTGCGCGCCGAGGACTGCGGCACGGAGCAGGGCATCACCATGACCGCCATCTACGACGGTGAGGATGAAATCGCCTCCCTCGCCACCCGTATCTACGGCCGCGTGGCTTGCGACAACATCGTGGACCCCACCACCAAGGAGATTATCACCGCCAAGAACGAGATCATCACCGACGAGGCCGCGAAGCGCATCGAGAAGGTGGGTATCGAGAAGGTGCGCGTGCGCTCCGTGCTCACGTGCGAACTCTCCAAGGGTTGCTGCGCGAAGTGCTACGGCCTGAACCTGGCCACGGGCAAGTCCGTGAAGGTCGGCGAGGCCGTCGGTATCATCGCTGCACAGTCCATCGGCGAGCCCGGCACCCAGCTCACCATGCGTACCTTCCACGTGGGCGGCACCGCTACCGCTGCCGCCAACCGTCCGGAATACGTGGCCAAGAGCAACGGCCGCCTCATCTATGACGAGAACCTGCGCGGCCGCTGCGTGGAGGACGAGAATGGCGACATGATTGTTCTCTGCAAGAACGGCGGCGTCAAGATTTACGATGAGGAGGGCAAGGAGCTGGAATCCTACCAGCTTACCATGGGTGCAGCACTGCACGTCAAGGATGGCGCGCAGGTCACGGCTGAAACCGTGGTCGCGGAATGGGATCCCTTCGCCATTCCCGTCATCGCGGAAGTCTCCGGCAAGGTGGAGTTCAAGGACATGATCACCGGCATCACCTGCCGTGTGGAGCACGGCGAGTCCGGCAAGGGCCAGACCGTCATCATCGACCACCGCCAGGACCTCGCGCCCCGCATCATCGTCCACACCGGCAAGGGTGAGAACGACAAGCCCCGCGTGTACTCCATCCCCACCGGCGCCTATCTGGCCGTTACCAACAAGCAGCAGATTGCCGCCGGTACCGTGCTGGCCAAGACTCCCCGCAAGGTGCAGAAGACCAACGATATTACCGGCGGTCTTCCCCGCGTGGCGGAACTTTTCGAGGCCCGCAAGCCCAAGGATATCTGCACGCTCGCCCAGATCGACGGTATCGTCGGTATCGAGGACGCCATGATCCGCGGCAAGAAGGTGGTCACCATCTACCGTGACGCCGAGGCCAAGGAGACTGCCGCCAAGAAGACCCGCCGCACCACCAAGCTGGAGGAGCGCGACGAGAAGGACGGTACCGTTTCCGTGAAGCACCTGGTGCCCATGGACCGCCACATCATTGTGCACGACGGCGACTACGTGCACGCCGGCGAGCCGCTTTCCGACGGCTCCGAGGCGTCCGACGAAATCCTCCGCATCTGCGGCAAGGAGGCCCTGCAGGAGCACCTCGTCAACAAGGTGCAGCAGGTCTACCGCGTGCAGGGTGTGGAAATCAACGACAAGCACGTGGAAATCATCGTCTCCCAGATGCTGCGCAAGGTGCGCGTGAAGGACCCCGGCGACACGGGCCTGCTGTGGGGCGACGAGGTGGACCGCACCACGCTGGTGCGCATCAACAAGGAAACGGTGGAAATGAACGGCCGCCCGGCGGATTCCGAGCCCATCCTGCTCGGCATCACCAAGGCCTCCCTGAAGACGGATTCCTTCATCTCCGCCGCCTCTTTCCAGGACACCACGCGTGTGCTGACGGAGGCTGCCACGCTCGGCAAGGTGGATATGCTGGAGGGCTTCAAGGAGAACGTCATCCTCGGTCACCTCATCCCCGCCGGCACCGGCTTCTCCAAGTACCGCCAGATTGCCGTGGAGGGCGCCCCCGGTGCCGTCCCCATCCCCCGTGCGGGTTTCGAGGACGACGAGGACCTCTCCGCTGCGGAGGACACCATCTCCGTCGGCTCCGACGACTAAGCGCAAGCCGCAAAAACATTTCAAGGCCCGCCCGGCACCATGCCGCGCGGGCCTTTTTATACACCTACCGTTACCCCTTTGCTCTGGTCCGCCGGTGCGTATGGGTTGACAAGCAGCCACGGGCATGGTAGAAAGGGTGCACACATGCGGGGAACGTTTGAACAGGCGCTGCGGCTGGGATTCATCATCCTGGGATTGGGTGTGGTCATCTATGGGGTGGATGCGCTGGTGTTCGCGCCGCGGCGCATTCCGCCGTGCGTGCAGGAGCAGCTGCCGCCGGGGCGCGTGTGCCTGGACACCATTCTACAGCGCTATGGCGACAAGGTGGTGTGGATTGACGCGCGCAGCGAGGCGGACTTTGAATTAAACCACCTGATGCTCAACGAGAACCGCATGTTCCCCATCCGCAAGGGCGCCGCGCTCCAGGAGCAGGTGGACGCCGCCATGGAGCGCATGCTGGCTGCCGCAGAGCTTGGAGAGTGCATTGTGGTGTTCTGCACGGTGGATTGCGGCTCTTCCGAGGAGATAGCGCAGCACCTGCGCTCCCTGGGCATTATTGAGGCGCCCGTTTACGTGCTGGAGGGCGGCTGGGACATCTTGCGCCGAGATACCAACATGACGGGGAAATGAGATGGGCATCTCATTTCCCCTGAATTTGCAATCTACAATTGACGATTGACAATTTTGAAATTCGTCGCACGCGGAGCGTGCGCTAACTTCCAAATTGTAAATTGTAAATTGTCAATCGTAAATTCATCGGGGTTTATAGGTGTCCTCCGCGGCCTGTTCGGTCTCGCAGCCTTCCTTCTCGGGATTGGCTTCGGGATCGTAGCTGTTCAATACGGCGTTCTGCACCTTGCCGAGGGTCTCTAGCTGGGAATCGATGCGCTCGCTCATCTGGTAGCTGAGCACAACCAGCTGCGGGATGGCTTTCTTGAGTTCCTTGATGTTCTTTTGGGCGTTTTTGACGGTTTGCTTATCCTGGGTGGAAGCCTGCGGCAGGGCTGGCGCGCCCCAGCCGCCGCGGCCCCCGCGGCCACCTCCCCAGCCGCCGCGGCCACCCTGGCCACCGGGTATGCCCCATCCGCCGCGGCCACCCTGGCCGCCTGGGTTGGTCCATTCCGGGTGTTGCTCTGCCCAGCGGTTGGCCATGCGGCCCAATCCCGTGGGGTCGTTCTTGGCGAGGGCCTTGTCCCTCTTCTTTTCAAGCTTTTCCTGAATGGAGGCAATCTTGGCGCGCTGCTGGTCGATGCTGTTGCGGGTGCTCTTGATCTTGGCGTCCACGGAGCGTTTGGACTTCACCAGGGCCACGGTGGATTCCAGCAGCTTCTTGCGCATGGCCTTGGCCTTGGCGGCCTCCTTGGCGGCAGCCTCCTCCGCGGCTTTCACCAGGGCAGCCTCCTGAGCGGCCGTCTTCTCATCCGTCTTCACCACGGCTGGCTGCTTCTCTGCCGGGGCGGGCTGCTCCTGCGCCTTGGGGGCTGCGGGCTCCTCCTCCTCGGCGTCTTCGTCAATCGTGTCCTCGTCCCACTCCTCGTCAATAAGGTTGCGCGCCTCCATGGCCTCCTTGGCGAAATCCTCTCCATAGAGGTTGATCATTTCCTGTTTACTAAGACCCTGCTCCTCCTCGGCGCTTGTGGGCGCGGAGGCGGTGCACAGGCAGAAGGCAAGCAATGGCAACAGTTGATATGTCTTCATGGCAAATAGAAAACGTTGTTACTACATGTATACGAACGCACAGGGAGTTCTCATTCTACAATCATGCCATGAAAAAAGCCTTTCCGCGCGGGCGGAAAGGCTTTATCCAGTTATCGGAAAACTGGAGAACTCGCTTAGGCCTGGGGCTGGGCGGGCTGCTGAACAAGCACAAGGCGCAGCGGCGTGCGAGCCATCAGCTCGCCGTCGAGCGTCACGTCAACGCTGTAGTTACCGGACTTCTCGAAGCGGAGACCCTGGAAGTTCATGATAAGGTTACGGGTGAGGAACGTGGCACCCTCGGGGAGAGCCACCTTGAGGTCACCAACGATGGGCATGCGCTCCTTGTCGAGAGGAGTGCCGTCCTCGTCCACAATGGCAATGCCGAGCTTGTGCTCGCCGGCATCCTCGGGAGTGAGGCACATGCGGAGGGCAAGAGCGCAGGCGGGGTGAACCACCGGGAACTGGCGGGCAAAGAGAGTATCGAAGGCACCCTGCACGCAGAGCTTGCCCTGATAATCAGCGGCGTAGTCGCAAAGAACAGCAACTTGGATATCCATAACTTTAGTCGATTTAGATGTGATAATGAAATGAACTTCCGTGAACGGAAGCCCGATAACAAGAGTATTTTTAGCAAATACCGCCGCCATTGCAAGCTAAAATTGCGATTATGGCACAAAAAACTGTTATGGATTACTTGAGCACGCGCCCGATTTCCCTGTTGGCGGCGGCAATGATGGGGATGGAGGACACGGCAATGCAAATGAGCAGCATGGCGGCAATCAACTGGATTTCCGGCATAATCTCTTCCAACTTCAGCGAGTAGTGTCCCATTTTGAAAAACTGGCTGACGATAATCTCCTGGGATTTCATGAAGGCTACCACGGCGCCGGCGAAGGAGAGGCCGACGAGCAGGAGGTTTTCCACGAGGAAGGCACCGATGAGCATGGCGGGGTGGATGCCGAAGCTCTTCATGAGCGTGTAGATGTACTCGTTCTGGCGGTACTCCATGCCGGCGAGCGCGGTGAGCAGGATGCCCACAATGCTGACGATGCCGATGCAGAAGGCTGCGCGGCACTGCGTCTGGTTGCTGAGCACCACATCCATTTCCTTGAGCATCCTGGAGGCGGAGATAACGTGGCCCTGGGCACCCTCCAGGCGCAGCATGTTCTCAAAGTAGGTCTCGATGCGCGTGAGGGATTTGGCTCCCACCAGGTTGCGGACGCGGGTGATGATGCGCTGCATGGAGCCGCCGCGGTTGGACGAGAGGCCCTCCGCCATCTCCGGGGGGATGAGGATGCAGCCCTCAGGCATGAGCCGCATGAGCAGGTGGTCCGGAGGCAGGTGGCGCACCAGCAGGGTACGGCTGGTGGAATCCCCTGCCAGCCTCACATCCTTGGGGCCGGGGCGGAAGACGGGTTTGTCCATGGGGCAAAGCAGGCAGGGGCCCGCGCTGGGGGAGAGCAGCGGCACAAACTGGGAGGAGCGCTGGAAATCGTATGTGAAGATGGACACGTTGCGCTGGTCCACCATGGCGGAGCCCACGCTGCGCACCGCCAGGGAATCCACATCCAGCAGGTCGCTCAGCTCTTGCTCTGTGGGCAGGGCGGTAGCGTTTCCGCCGGGGGAGCTGAATATCATCATCTGCACCAGGTCCCCGCCCTGCGTGCGGATTTTATCGCGCAGAGCCTTGGCTGTGATGACATAGCTGCCCATGAAGCACAGGGCGCACAGGGAAAGGAAGAACACCACCAGCACCCGCGCCAGCGGGCTGGAGATGCGCGATACCCACCGGTTCAGGGTGTCCTTAGCCAGGTACAGTGCTGTCAAAATCAATGATTTCATCGGCCAGGTCGAGCAGGCGGGAATCGTGCGTGCTGATGATACAGATGCGGTCCGCCGCATCCTTGAGCACGAGCTTTTTGATGGTATTGGTGTTAGTGTCGTCCAGCCCGGAGGTGGGTTCGTCCAACAGGACGGTGGGTGCGCCCTTCATGAGGGTTCTGGCGAGTGCCGCGCGTTGGGCCTGGCCGCCGGAGAGCTTGTCGGCGCGGCGCTTGCGCAGCTCGGTGAGTCCCAGGTCGTGCAGCAGTTCCTCGCAGCGGGGCTTCCACTCGCGGCCGGGCAGCATGGCCATTTCAGCGGCCAGGCGCAGGTTGCGCTCCACGCTCATGAGGGGCAGCAGGTTGATACCCTGGAACATGTACGCCACGTCCCGCCGCCGGTAGCGGCGGCCGGTGACTTTAAGGCCGGTGGGTGTGGTGATGCGCCCGGCATCGGCGTCCAGATAGCCTGCCAGGAGCTTGAGGAGGGTGGTCTTGCCGGAGCCGGAGTAGCCCTTGAGCACGGTGATGCCGGTGCGGAATTCATGCGAGAAGTCGCGGAAGACGGGAGCGTCGCGCGTGTAGGCGAAGGCCAGGTGCTCGCAAATCAGCTTCATTTCTCTCCCTCGGCAGGCGTGGATACTTGGGGGCTCTTGGGGCTCAGCACAATGTTGCGCTCCGCGATGAGCACAATGTTGCAATCCGGGAACAGGCGCTCCACCAGCTGCTCCCAGTTCTCGCAGTCGGCGGCCTCCGGGCGGTTGAGCATCTGAGCCTTGCCCTCCACGCGCAGCTCCTCCCCGCACTCGAAAATCAGCTGGGCCTTGGCGTTGCTGCCCAGCATGGAATAGGCGGTGTCGAAATCCTCTTGCGGCAGGCGGAAAAAGTACACCAGCATGTCCGTGCTGCCGTTGTGCTCCACGCGGTGGTGGTCGTACTTGCCGCGGAGTTTCTTGCCGCCCGGCAGGGACACCTCCGCAGTGAACTGTTGCGGCGGCAGCTGGGTCAGCTCGCTCTGGCTGAGGTTGATGGTGATGTAGAAGGCGGAGTCGTCGCACACGGTGGCGAAAGGCTGAGAGCTCACCGCGGCGTGTTCGAAGGGCTTGGTGCGGTCCTCAGGCAGGGTGATGTTGTACTGCAGGCGGCCGGTGTAGGGCATCTTGAGCGTCAGTGCATCGTGAGAGCGGGCGAATTCCTCGCGCTTGCGCTCCGGCATGCGCTTGAGCTCTTTCTGCAAGAGCCCGATGCGCTCCTCGATGTCCGCCAGGGCCTCCTTGCTGGGCTGCTCGCCATCGGTCACCATGTCCTTGGCGTATTTGCGCTCGTCCTCGGTGAGGGATTGGAGGTAGAAGCGCACCTTCTCACGCTGGGCTTCAAGCTTGCGGATTTCATCGCGCTTGGCGAGCTTGTCCTTGGAGATTAGCAGCTCCATCTCCTCGCGCTCCTGTTCTTCCTTCTCCTTGTTCACGCGGGCGATGACGGTGCCGCGCTCCAGGCGCCCGGAGGGGTCTGCCAGGTCTGTTACCACGCCGCGCTCCAGAGAGAGGGTGGTGGCCTGCTCCGGGACGATTTTTGCGGGGTAGGAGGCAACGGTGACGGGCTGCGCGCCCGCCGCCCCGCTAAGCACGAGCGCGACGAGGGATGCGAAGCTGGCACGAATGGTTGACATGGCTCTGTTACATGGGGAATCCCATTCCGCCGGTGACCTTGCGCATTTCTTTTTCGGCGAGCTCCTTGGCTCCGTTGAGCGCGCCCTGAACAGCCTTGAGCACCAGGGTCTGCAGGAACTCCGCATCTTCCGGGTCTACCACGGAGGGATCGATGGTGATATCGGTGATCATGCCGTCGCCGGTGGCGGTGGCCTTGACCTTGCCGCCGGCTTCCTCGGCGGTGAATTTCATCTCGGAGAGGCGGGCTTGGGCATTGGCCATGTTGGCCTGCATGGCCTGGGCCTGTTTCATGAGTTTTTGGAGGTTCATACAGTGGGGTTTTGTTTGATGAGGGTTGCGTGGAAGGTGTCCAGCGCTTGCTGGATGAGCGGGTCTTGGTAGAATTCGTCGTCGCTGGGGCGCAGGCTGGGCGCGGGTTCGGGAGCCGGCGCGGGGGGCGCGGGCTTTTTGGCGGTTTCCACCACCGGTTCCGCGGGCGGCGGCGCATCCGGCGGCAGCGGCGCGGGTAGGCTGTCGTCCGACACCACGTTCACCTTCACGGCATGCCCGCAGAGCGCGGGGCTGAGCTTGCGGATGAGCGCGGAGATGTCCTCGCTGAACAGCGCGTCGCGGGTGTCGATGTCCTGCGGGTGGATGGCAACGCTCACACGGCCGTCGTCATCGCTGATGAACATGGTGTTGCCGATGAGGTTGCCTTGGATGGGTGCTTGTTCGCGCACCTGTTCGAGCAGCTGCTCCCAGAGCTCCGGGGTGAGGGGGCGGTCCTCCATTGGCGCGGGTTCCTCCGCCGCGGGTGCGGGGACACCGAACATGGGAGGTGCATCGTCGATGGGCTCCAGCGTGCGCGCGGGTGCTGCTTCAACGGGTGGAGGCTCGGGCGCGGGCTGCGGTTCCTGTTCGGGTTCCGGCTGCGGAGCAGGGGCCGGCGCGGGTGCTGCCTGCGGAGCAGGGGGCGGCGCGGGAGCGGGTGCCGCGGTGCCGGGCATGGGTACGTCCGGCAGGGAGGTGGTGGCAATGGGCCTTTCCGGCAGGGGAGCGCCGTTGAGGGCGCGGATGATATCGCTGATGTTGGCCTCCGCCAGGGAATGCACGGCTTGGATGAGCCCCATTTCCAGGTGCAGGCGCTTGTTGGTGCTCCAGCGCATGTGTTCCTCTGCGGTGGAAAGCACTTCCATGAGCCGCACAATCTTGTCGGACTGCGTTTGCGCCAGCAGCTTGGTCAGCGTGTCGCGCCACTGTTCCGGCACGGCCAGGTTGGCCTCTTCCGGCGCCACTTTCAGGATGAGCAGCTCGCGCACCGCGCCCATGATTTCGGAGAGCAGCTGCCCCATGTCGCGCCCGGCCTCGGAGAGCTCGTGCACCAGGTGCAGCAGGCTCGGCAGCTGGCGGTCCAGAATGTACGCCAGCGCGCGCGCCACCGTCTCCCGGCTCGTCACACCGAAGATGTCGTTCACGTTCTGCTCGTCGATGCTGTTGCCGCAGAAGGATACCAGCTGGTCCAGCATGGATTGGGCGTCGCGCATGCCGCCGTCCGCCACGCGGGCGATGGCGTAGGAGGCGGGCTCCGTGAGCGTCACTCCCTCGTTGGCGGCGATGTTCACCAGGTGCTTCGCGATGATGTCCGTGGGGATGGGGCGCAAATCAAAGCGCTGGCAGCGGGAAAGGATGGTGGGCAGGATTTTGTGCGGCTCCGTGGTGGCGAAAATGAACATCACGTGCGCCGGAGGCTCCTCCAGCGTCTTCAGCAGCGCGTTGAAGGATTCCTTCGTCAGCATGTGCACCTCGTCGATGTAGATGATGCGGTACTGCCCGCGGGTGGGCGCAAAGCGCACGTTGTCGCGCAGGTCGCGGATGTTGTCGATGCCGCGGTTGGAGGCACCGTCGATTTCCAGCACGTCCAGGCTGCGGCCTTCCGCAATCTCGCGGCACACGTCCTCGTTCGGGTCGAAATCCACTTTCGGCCCGCCCGTGCAGTTGAGCGCCTTGGCGAAGATGCGCGCCGTGGAGGTCTTGCCGGTGCCACGCGGCCCCACAAAGAGATAGGCGTGCGCCAGCCGCTTCTGCTCAATCGCATTGCACAGCGTGCGCACCACATGATCCTGCCCCAGTACGTCCTTGAACGTTTGGGGGCGGTATTTCCTGGCAAAGACCTGGTAGCTCACGCGCGCATTCTACCCCATTCCTCGCGCCACCGCAAGGCAGAATTTCGTCGCGCGTGCGGTAGGGTATGCCTACACGCCCTTCTTGTCGTCCCAGAGCTCGATATGCAGGCGGCGGCCCAAGAGAACCCCGTGGCGGGCGCAAATTTCCGCCACGGCGGGTTGGGCGGCCTGCAGCTCCGCGCGGGTGGCGGCGCAGGGCATCAGGATGATGCGCTCCTGCGGCAGTTGCAGGGCCTCCACGGCCTCCCAGTCCGCCTCTGAGGCAACCACGAACTTGAACCAGGCGTGTGGCATGGCGGCGAAGGCGGCCAGCACCTCCGGGCGCATGGCGGCCTGTGCGGCGTTGCCGGAGTGCTCCAGCTTGGGCGATACGTTCCACTGGTCCACGCGCGCCGTGAGGGCGGGGCAGGGGGGCAGGGTGCCGTTGGTTTCCACCTCAATGAAGAATTGTCCTTTGGGCGGCAGCAGGGAAAGCAGGCGCACCAGGGCGGCCTGCTGCATCAGGGGTTCCCCTCCTGTGATGACCAGTGCGGGGCAGTTGTGGGAGAGGATGAGACGAGCCGTTTCCTCCTCCGTGCAGTCCACCCCCTTGGCCCAGGAGTGCTTGGTGTCGCACCACGAACAGTGCAGGTTGCAGCCCGCCAGGCGCAGGAACACGGAGGGTTCCCCCATGCGCGTGCCCTCCCCCTGGATGGAATGGAAGATTTCCGGTGCGGAATTGAGGCGTGCAATGTTCATCTTGGCGTGGTATGCTGCTTGCGTGAACGGTCATACCAGAAACACGGGCGGCGGTCAACCGCAAACAGCAGCGAGCTCAGTTCCCTTCCGCGTGCTCTTTGTGTGCCTGGGCAACATTTGCCGCTCCCCCGCGGCGGAGATGCTTTTCAGCGCCCTGCTGGCGCAGCGCGGCCTGCAGCACCGCTTCTGCTGCGATTCCTGCGGCGTGGCCGCCTACCATGTCGGCCAGTCCCCCGATTCCCGCATGCTCGCTGCTCTCCGCCGCGCTGGAATCCCCTACAACGGCCACCGCGCCAGGCAGTTCTCCCCGGCGGATTTCGATGCCTTCGACCTCATCATCCCGCAGGACGAGGAAAACCGCAGCGATGTGCTCTTCCAAGCCCGCTCGGCGGCGGATGCCGCCAAGGTGGTGCCCATGAGCCGCTGGTTTCCGCCGGAATGCGGCCTTGCGGAGGTGCCCGACCCCTACTACGGCGGCGCCCACGGTTTCGACCGCGTGGTGAACCTCCTGCGTGCCTCCTGCACCGCTCTGCTGGACGATTTGCTCCTTCGCTGCCCGCGCGTGTGATTTATCTTCGGTCCGCACGCTTTTTTGTTGACATGGCAGGAGGGTTTGCTATGCTTGCTACAAGCATTGTATAGCTTCTTGATATGAAATTACATCTCCCGAATCTTCTCCGTGCCGCCGTGCTGGCTTGCCTGGCGGCATTCCCCGTGTCCAACGCAACCACACTTGTGGCCAACGGCGTGAACCCCAACAACATCACCAGCTCCACACGTTTCTTTGACAACGGCAAGGGCTACTACTGGCAGGCCATGGGCCAGCAGCCCTGGCGCGGCGCAGGCCAGCTCTTCAACCAGTTCGGCAACTTCTCCTTCATGGGCGAGCTCCAGCCCCGCCTGCGCGGCACCACCATGAGCCTGGAAACCTTCGCCCCGCTGCTGGATGACGAGAACACATGCTGGTACAACGTCTCCGCCAACGTGTTCACCTACTGGGAGTCCGTCTACGGCGTGTTCGCGGATCCCACCCGCACGCTGCCCTACGGCTACACATACGACAAACAGTACATGGACGACCTGGGCGGCACGCAGTCCCTGCGCGTGGACATGCTCTTCTACGACACCTGGACGAACTACAACGGGCAGGAGGCGGCCGGCGGCGACTTCATGATGATTGCACCGTGGTATCTGGCGGACAACCACGACTTCACGAGCTTGGGCGGCCCGTACTCCGTGCTGCGCAACGATTCCACCAGGGGCGGCTATTTCTCCCAGTGGTTCCCGAAGGACGACTTCGAGGCCTCCGTCAAGATGTACCGGGAGATGGACGGGAATCTGCCGGACCTGACGGCGGCCGCCAATGCCTTGATTGATGCGTTCGGCGCGGTGGACAACGGCGACGGCACCTACTCCCACACCGCGGAGGGCCAGATTGCCTTCATCGGCATTGTCTCCCCGGACGGCGCGGGCCACGCCATGACCTCCTACGGCTTCGAGACAAACCCGGACGGCACGCTCAAATCCATCCTCTTCGCGAACTCCGACGACTTGGAGTACCGCACGTTCACCCTGTACACCGGGATGAAGGACGGCAAGATCTACCTGTACGAGGACGAGGGCCACACCACGCTGTGGACATACGGGCAGGACGAGCGCGGCGTGGACTACATCTGGTCCATGGACGAGGTGGAGTTCATCCCCACCCCCAAGGCTCTCAAGGATGTGGCGGAGCAGTACAACCACGGCCAGCTGACCTGGAGCGGCACCGCCGACTCCTGGAAGAGCGGCGCCGCCAAGGACCCGGACGTGGCGCTGCCCACGGCGGACGGCGGTTGGGTGATTCCCGTGGGTACCACCACCTATGCCGCGTCCTTCACGCAGGACCGCAGCGTGCGCTTCGATGACTTGGCGGCCGGCTCCGCGTTCGGCGGCAGCGTGAACCTGGCAGAGAACATCAACGTGCCGGCCATGACCATTGCCAACACCGTGCAGGACTATGTGTTCGACGGCGGGTACGACCACAGCCTGAGGGCAGAGGAACTGGTGAAGGAGGGCACGGGAAGCGCCGTGTTCACCAACATCTCCCTGTTCAGCCCGCAGCTGAAGGTCAAGGCGGGCGAGCTCATCCTGGGCGCAGATGCCATGCTGGGCGGTGATTCCTCCGTGACCGTGGAGGGCGGCACGCTCGCCTTCGACGGCGGCACCGCAGAAATCTCCGGCAGCATCACCGCCACCGCAGGTGAAGTGGCCGTGCGCCAATATGCAACGGTGCATGCCTCCGCCCTCACCATCGGCGAGAACGCCGCCATCACCTTCAACGTCACCCCGACGCAGCTGTCTTCCACCTTGGTGAACGCCAGCGGCACCGTGACCATCGACGGCCTGGTGAAAGTGAACTTCGAGGACTGGGCCTCCAAGACCATCGTCATCGGCCAGGCCTACCGGCTCGTGTCGGCGGGTACGCTGAGCGTGGCAAACCCGGAGGGCCTGCTGGTGTCCAGCTCCAGCATCCCGGACATTGACGGGTACGATGCCGTGCTTGCCGTGGAGGGCAATGCGCTGAACCTCATCTTCACCCGCGGCAACGCCGTGTACTGGGCCGGCGGCGCCTCCGGCACCTGGAACAAGGCGGAGGATAACGTCGTCTGGGCGGAAGAACGCGGCGGCGCGCCCTCCACCTATTACGATAGCAACTACTACGCCGCCCACTTCGAGGGCTCCACGTCCGTCACTACCATCACTGTGGGAGAGGAGATCCACCTCACGGAGTGGAACGTCTCCGGCGGAGAGTACCACTTCACCGGCGCGGACCAGGTTTCCCCCTCCAAGCGCATTGTGGTGGAGAACGGCGGTACCATGGTGGTGGACAAGGCCCCGCAGCTTGCCAGCGCCCCGCTTATCGTGGGCGAGGGCAGCTCCTTCACCATGACGGATGATGACACCTTCACCGTCTGGACGCTGGAGAACACCGGCACGGTGGACATTGCCCGGGGCAGCCTGGCGCTGCGCTCCGCCACCACCCAGGGCGGCGATGTGAACGTGGCCAAGGACCTCACGCTCTCCGCGGCGTCCGACAACATCTTCGACGAACTCCACGTGGGCGGCGCGGTGACCTACTCCGGCGACGCGGGAATGCTGCGCGTGGGGGCGGGCTCCACCATCAACACGGTGAGCGGCGGCATCCTGATGATGCGTGATGCCGGGGGCACCGTGGAACTCACCACGGAAGGCACCAACACGCTGGCGAGCATCATCGGCCCCGGCGCGCTGGACGTGGCGGGCTCCCTGCACCTCACCGGCAACACCACCTACGATTCCACCCTGACCGTGCACGACACGCTCCGCCTGGATACCGCCACCACCATCACCAACCTCTCGGCTGGATACATCCAGCCGGAGGAGGGCGCCATCCTCACTGTCACAGGTGCACTGGATGCCCCCCGTCTGGCCGTTTCCTCCATTACCACCTTTGATGCCCCCCAGTACTACGCAGGCAGCCTGACAAGCGGCGCCATGGAGTTCAGCCTGACGGACGGCGCTCTGGAGAGCGTGAAGGCATTCGGCTTCCTGAGCGGTGATACCGTCAGCCTGCTGCGCAACATCGGCGGGACTCCCAGCTGGGTCTCCACGCTTACCCTCAACGGCGGCGCGGCCTACCTTGCCCTGGAGGATGGCCTGGACCACGTGGCCCGTATCGGCCAGAATGAAAATGGCGACGTGGTGCTGACCATCAGCGTCATCGACACCCTGCAGTGGGTGAGCGAGGACGGCGTGTGGAGCAGCTTCCGCGATTGGGATGCCAACGGCTCCGAATTCACGGAACCCACTCCCGCCACTCCCGTCGGCTTCCTGGGAGAGGGCACAGCCCAGGTGGATATCAACGGCGACCGCACTGTGAAGTCCATCCTCCTGGAATCCGTCAACAAGGACTACACCTTTGTGGGTGAGGGCACGCTGGCGGCACAGAAGATTGATGTCCGCGGCGGCAACCACACCTTCGGCGATGGTACGCACAAGCTCCAGGTCAAGGTGGAGGACACGGTGGCCATCGGCACCCGCGGCTCTGTCACCGTCACGGACAACACCAAGCTTACCGCAGATGAAATCACCATCGCCGGCAACAACGTGGGCCTCTTCAACGACGGCCAGATTACCGTGCACAACATCAGCGCCTCCGGTGCCATGATCCGCAACTCCGGCTCCATCACGCTGGACACCGCCTCCGTGAGCGCCATCGTGGGCAATGCCGGCACCCAGGCCCAGGCCGGAGACATCACCATTACCGAGGGCGGCCAGCTCAACCTGGCCAAGGATTCCCGCATCGGCTATCTGAATAACGGCGGCGATGTGAACATTGCCGCCGCCAGCCTCGCCCTCCTGCAGGAAACCTCCAAGGGCGGCAACGTCACTGCCGGCACCCTCAACCTCACGGACGGCACCAACGCCTTCAAGCGCCTGGTGGCCTACACCGTCAACGGCAACACCGGAACCCTCCGCATGGGTGACGGCTCCAACATCCAGAACCTCCACGGCGAAGGCTCGCTCATCCTCACGGACGGCTATGCCGAGGTGGACAACCCCGGGTACGACCTGCAGAACCTGAGCATTGCGGAAGGCGCGTTCCTGCGCTTTGGTGCCACGGAATCCCCGCTGGTCCCCACCGGCCACTTCAAGGGCATTGCGGATGTGCTGCCGCAGGACTACCTGTGGACGGAAATCCACGGCACATTCACCAACTACGGCACGCTCGTTTCCAACCGCTCGCTCATCTTTGACAAGAAAGTGTCCAACGGTGGCAACCTCACCGCGCCCGCCGTGGCTCTCTCCAGCTCCGGTAACGTCTTTGGCGATCTCATCACGGATTCCATCATCTTCACCTCTGCGCCGACTGCTTCCGGTCCCATGGTGTATGTGAACCGCCTGGCCAACTACTCGGAGGACACCTACAACATCCTCGTGGGCTTGGAGGCGGTGCCGGAAATCGCCGGCGCCTATGAGCTCATCTCCGGTTGCGGAACCACCGCCGCGGAGAGCTGCACGCTCTCCAGCGATGCCCTCGCCAACCTCCGCCGCGAGCACCTCGACGGCACCCTCATGGAGAGGGACGGCAACCTCTGGATTGACATCGACTACATGGGTGACAACCACTATCCGGAAATCTCCGACGGCAACGCAGGGCAGGGCGCCAGGCTGGCCAGCGAGGCCTACTTCGAGCTCTCTCCCCAGCTCAACCGCGACCGCTACCCGGATTTGGCCAAGGCTCTGGACGGCCTGGACAACCATCTGGCGCATGGCCGCCGTGCGGATGCAGACAAGCTCGCCTCCGCCGTTGCGGGCGCTTCCATCCCCGCCTTGCATGAGGCTATCCGCAGTGATGTGGACCGCCAGCTGCGCGCCATCCGCAACCGCACCACCACCATGGGCATCAACAGCTGCTGCACCAATCCCAAGGACCTCCCGTACGTCAACGCCTGGATTAACGCAGAGGGCGACTACCGCCGCATGGATCACGACAAGACCCTCTCCGGCTACAAGTACAACACCTGGGGCGGCACCGTCGGCATGGACGTGGATGTCACCAGCAACACCACCGCCGGCCTGGCTGTCACCGCCATGTTCGGCAACTTCAAGTCGGATGCGGCCGACCACCTGGACGGCGACCTGGACAACTACTACCTGACCGCGTTCGTCCGCCACTCCAACCGCTCTTGGGTGCACACCTTCATTGCCACCCTGGGCCGCGCGGATGCCGATGTGGACCGCACCGTGAACACGCCCGCCGGGGCCTACACCGCCACCGGCAGCACCACCGGCTCCTCCTTCGGCCTCATGTATGAGGTTGCGCGCACCTTCGCGCTCACGGAGGATTCCAGCGCCTGCATCCAGCCCGTGTTCAACGTGACCTACATCCACACCTCCATGGACGGCTTCTCCGAGGGCGGCTCCGATGCCGCGCTCAAGGTGGAGGACATCGACTCCAACGCCGTGACCATTGCCGCGGGCGCTCGCGTGCAGACCGCCTTCGGCGCGGATGTGTACAACCGCTCCTCCGTGTTTGAGGGCCGCGCGCTTCTCAAGGGCTACCTCGGTGACCGCGACAGCCGCAGCAAGGTGCAGTTCGCCCAGCTCGGCGCGCTGAGCAACGCAGAGGTGCGCTCCGCAGAGCGTGGCCCGATTGGCCTGGAGGTAGGTGCCGGTCTCTATATCCCCGTCAGCCAGAGCGCCGGAACCATCTTCTGGGATGCTTCCGTGGAGCTCCGCGCCAAGGACGTGAACATCAACGCCACAATGGGATATAGGTACAACTTCTAATTTACGATTGACGATTTACAATTTACGATTTGTAAGTTAGCACCAAGGCCCGTTCGGTGGAATGCCGGACGGGCCTTGGTTTTCTCTTGACTTCACGTTGTCGGAGTGCTATTCCAAGGATGTATGGTGTACACGTCTTCATACGGAACAATTACCCCCACTGAAACGAAGCGACTGCTCGACTTCGTAGAGAAGAAGGTGCGCTCTATCGAAAACGCATCGGCTAAGCCCGTTCGCACGCCCCGGAAGAAAAAGGCGGACGCCAAGGGCGCAGCTCGAACGGGGAAGTGACTTTCCCCTGATTGATTTTCTCGTGCCATGAATCCGAGCGTTGTTCTGGGCTACCACGGATGCTCTACCGCCACGGCGGACAAGGTGCTGAGCAGCCGGAGTGGAGTGCATCTCAAAACCAGTAGGAGTTCTTCCGAGTGGCTGGGTAACGGCATCTATTTCTGGGAAAACAGCTACGACCGAGCCTTGCTGTGGGCAAAGGATAAATGCAAAAGGAGTGGTGAAAAGCCGGACGTTATCGGAGCCGTCATTATTCCAGGAGAGTGTTTGGATTTGACTGATTCCGCTTATCTGCGCGCTTTGGAAAAGATTTCCGGCAGCTTTGAGAAAATCTACCTTGCCGAACACGCCAAGCCCGTACCGCAGAACAATCTGGGTAGGAATTACCATGCATACGATTGTGCCCTCATCAATTTCTTCCGAAAAACGATGGAAGAATTGAATGGACGCCATTTCAACACAGTTCGCGCCGCCTTCAATGAAGGGGTCAGCATTGCCGGCAGCTCGTTTTCCACGCTGAACCATATCCAATGGGCAGTTTTGACTCCGGAAGAGAGCATTATCGGTTATTTCAGGCCAACCATGTACCACCTGACTCACCATGGGGGATGTGATTAGGGAGGATATGCCGCAGAAGGCGCGGAAGCGCAGCCGCCGCTGGTTCTTGAAGGGGCTGGCGGGCGCGGGCGCGCTCACCGCCGCAGGGGTGGGCGTGGATTGGCTCTTGCCGCGCACGCTCTGCCGTCCCGGAGAGTGGAACGGCAAGGCAAGCGACCATTTCAACGGCACGCGCTTCTTCAACCCGGAGCCGTACGAGCCCTATTCCACGGGCGATTTGCTCAGCTGGTGCCGAGACCGCTTCTGCAAGGGAGAGTACCCCGATGTGGCGGAACGCCGCTTCACGCCGCAGCTCGCTCCCGCGGTGGACGGCAAGGCCTGGGAGGCCACGCTGGTCAACCACTCCACCTTCCTGCTGCGCATGGCCGGCTTGAACATCCTCACAGACCCCGTGTGGAGCGACTACACCAGCCCTGTGCAGGGTTTCGGCCCCAAGCGCCACCGTCCTGCGGGCATTGCCTGGGATGAGTTGCCGCACATCGACGCCTGCCTGCTCACGCACGACCACTACGACCATTTCGACGTGCCCACGCTGCAGCGTTTGCGGGAGCGGGACAACCCGCTGTTCATCGTGCCGCTGGGGTTGAAAAGCCTGCTGGAGTACCATTGCGGAGAGTGCCGCGTGGCGGAGCGCGACTGGTGGGAAACCGCGGATGCGGGCAAGCTGCGCGTCACCCTCACCCCCGCGCGCCACTGGAGCAACCGCTACCGCACGCAGGACACCCGCAACCGCTCGCTCTGGTGCGGCTTCTGGCTGGAAGCTCGCGGCGGCCCCAAGGTGTATTTCGCGGGCGACAGCGCGCGCAGCCGCTGCTTTGCGGACATCCATGGGCGCCTGGGCGCGCCGGACCTCGCCATCCTGCCCATCGGCCAATACCGCCCGGAGTGGATTCGCCAGAACCACACCAGCCCCGCGGATGCCGTGGAGGCCTTCCTCACCCTGCGCGCCCGCATGGGCATCGCCTGCCATTTCGGCACCTGGCAGCTCGCCAACGAGGGCTATCAGGAAACCCTCGACGACCTCGCCGCCGCCCTCCGCGCACACAACGTGGACCCCGCTCGCTTCCCCGCCCCGGACAACGGCCAAACCCTCCGCGGGTGATGGAATGTACAATGGACAAAGTACAAAGTGAAAAGTGTTAGAAAAACAGCCATGAGCGAGGAAAAAGTTTGCTATCCCAACGGGGTGGAGGCGCGTGTAGGGGACATTGTGTGGTCCGATGAGGGGCGGAACGTGCGCAAGGTGGTGGAAGTGGTGGCAACGCGTGAGCAGCTTGCCCGGTGGGGCGTGGACGAGTGCGGTGTCATGCTGGCGTGGCATATCGGCGCGTTTGATGCGGGCGGCATGTTGTATATCGGCCGCGCCTTCTTTGAGGAGGAGGGGATAGAGCCGGTCGATCCCCAGTATTTGCGCGAAATTGAGGAAATGTTCCGTCGTCTGGGCGAATCGCTGGGCATCCCCATCTGGGGGAACCCGCAATACGCCTACTACCCGGTGCTTCATGTCGAGGCCCATGGCGGGGAGGTGTGGCATCTGTACTTCCAGCCCGCTGCGGATGCAAGGAACGCCCTGGAGACCGAGCGCTGCTTCCGCTGCAACCCCGGCAACGGCGCGTTCGAGGAAATAACCGATTCCGCCCAGCAGACCCGCGCATGCGGCTTGCCCATCCCCCGCGGCGGCGGCCCGGCCATTTAGCATGTCCGTGTTTGCACCCCATGTGTGTACACACAACGCGTGCCAACAAACAAATCCCAAATCCTACATCTTAAATCCTAAATCCCAAATTCCCCATTCCTCCCCGTGGTTTTGGCTTGATACCGCGCCTGCGCGCTGGTATGCTGACAGGCACGTATGATGTCTTTCTTACAGGTCTTGGCACAGTGGGCCCCGGATGCATCCGAGGTGAACGACCTTTCCATGGGCGGCTTTTCCACGGCTATGGCAAACCCTGCCACCATGCTGGGTATCATCCTGCTGGCGGTGATGGGGCTCCTGGGTGCGGTGGTGCAGAAGAGGCTCATGTCCGTGATGAACAAATACTCCGAGATGGAGGCCCCCGTCAGCGGCGCGGAGACCGCCCGCCGCATGCTGGAGCAGAACGGCATCCGTGATGTGCGCGTGGTCAGCACCAAGGGCAAGCTTACCGACCACTACAACCCTGCGGACAAAACCGTGAACCTCTCCGAGGTGGTGTACAAGTGCAACAGCGTCACCGCCATGGCCGTGGCCGCGCACGAGTGCGGACACGCCGTGCAGCACGCCACATCCTACCCGTGGCTGCGCCTGCGCTCGTCCATCGTGCCCATGGTGAACATCGGCTCCCGCCTGGGGCAGGTGGTCTTCATCGCGGGTCTGGCTCTGGTGGGAGCCAACGGCAACACCATCGTGGCTTGGGTGGGCCTGGCCCTCTTCGCCTGCACCTCCATCTTTGCCTTCGTCACCCTACCCGTGGAGTTCAACGCCTCGCGCCGCGCCCTCAAGTGGCTGGAGGAAAGCGGTATAGCCAACGGCGCCATGCACGACCACGCGCAGACCGCCCTCAAGTGGGCCGCCATGACCTATGTGTCCGCCGCGCTGTCCTCTCTGGCCCAGCTGGTGTACTATGCCGGGCTCATCTTCTCCCGCGCTTCCAGTCGCCGCTGATACCATATCCCCATCGCCCCATGCCGGATGAGCCCCAGAACGCCGACAAGGCCGCGCTCGCAGAACTGCGGGAGCGCGCCCGCGTGCTGGAGATGGAGCTCGCCGCCGTGCGCGCCAGCATCGGTGATGTTTCCGCCCGTGTGAACGCTGCGGAGGAAGCGGATTGGGACCACCCCATCTCCATAGCCGCGCCGTCGCCCGGCGGTGCAGGGGAGGCGCCTTCTGTGCGCCCGGCCGCCTACCTGCAGCCCCTGCCGCCGTATGATGCCCTGCGCCTCAAGTGGGATCTCGGCTCCGGGCTGGAGGCCCGCCGCCCGCGGGCCGTGAGCCACCGCGATGCCCCCACCAACGCCGTGCTCCACCTTTCCGGCCGCCTGCCGGACGGCACGCCCTGGGAGACCCACATCCCGTTCTCCGAGATGGCGGGCGCGGACGGCATCGTCATCGGCCGCGAACCCCGCTGCGCCCAAGTGGTGATCAACCACGCCTGCGTCTCCCGCGAGCACGCGCGCCTGGAGCTCACGGACGACGGCTTGGTCATCACGGACCTCGGCTCCCTCAACGGCATTGCCATCAACGAGCGCGAGTTCTCCTCTGCCGACTACCGCGTCCCGCTCCGCCACGGTGATGTCCTCACCGTCGGCACCATTCCCCTCCTCACGGAAATCATCCGCTGATTTTTTTGACATTTTTTCATTTTTTGTCACAAATTCCTGGAAAGGCGGCTTATATGGAATAGAAAGACCTTGCCAAGCGGCGGGGCAATCCTTATCATCATACAATAATCCCCCATCAACTATGAAGAAGAGACTTTTGAACAAAATCGGGCGGCTGGTTGCCGGAATCGGTCTGCTGGGTGCATCTGCATCCGCCGCGCAGGTTACCGAGAGCCCGGAGCGCGGTTTGGTGCGCATCAAGTTCGATGAGCCCATCGTCAGCCAAACCGTGGCGGCAACCGCACGGGAGGCGAGATATTCGGAAAGTTTCGGGAAGCAGCTTGCCCCGCACGATTTGGGGCTGGACCTCTTTGAGGTGACGGGCGACCCCGCGCACCAGCCCAAGGTGCATTGGGAGGACCAGAACCGCCTGCTCATCGAGCCCGCGGAGGGCACGAGCGTGGCCACGGAGTTCCGCCTGGCGTTCAAGCCGGGCGTGACCTACCTGAGCGGCAAGGAGCTGGCGCAGCGGGAATTCCGCTTCCACGCGCCGGACACCCACCTGTCTACGCAATATGTGGACAAGGGGATTTCGGGCACGGCGGTTATCGTCTATCCGTATCGCCAAATTACCAAGGAGGCCGCGGCGTTCTCCGCCACCAGCCCGGTGGAATACACCTTTGTGCAGCAGGTGCAAAAGAGCGGTAAAACCGTGGACGGCCGCACGGTGGCGGGCAAGGCCGCCCCCCTGCTCTTCAAGTGTGCACCGGACAAGTTCCGGCCCGGCGAAAGGAGCCTGGAGGACATGCGCGCGGTGGGACCGGACACGGTGTTGCCGGGCGCGGCGCTGGTGACCCCTGCGGAGCCGCTGCCGTACGGAACAAGATGGGAACTGAGGATGAAACCCGCAAGCGGCAGCGGCCTGATTGGCGGTGAGCAATACGCCTCACCCGCCTACCCGGAGCTGCAAACCGAAGTGCGGGATGAAATAGCGGAACCGGAGGAAAAGGGGCAGAAGCCCTTCTATGCCGTTTCCGTGGGCTTCTCCCACAAGGTTACGGAGGAGGCCGCGCGCCAGGCCTTCCGCGACCTCGAAATCAGCATCGGCGGGGCCAAGTCCACCAACACGGCGGACGGCCGGCGCAAGACCATCGAAACCCCGCAGGGAACCTACACCTTCACCTTTGACCAGCTGATACAGGGCGATGAGGAAACGCGCCCCGCCAACGGCAGGCGCGGCGGCAGCAAAGATGACCAGCAGGCGTACGACTGGCGCTACAAGGAGCCGGATGCCGTGGCGGGCTTCCGCATGCGGGTGGAGGCCCCCGCGCCCGCGCTCGCGGAATTCACCGTGAAGCCGGGCATAGCCGCCAAGCTGGGCAAGCCGCTCACGCGCGACCACGTGCACCGCATCAACCTCAACCCCGCCTGGCCCACCGTAGACCTGGGGCAGAGCGGGAATGAAGCCATCCACCGCCTGCCGTTCCGCGGCGAGCACAAGATGCGCCTGCGCTCCGCATGCAGCGGCGGCATCACCGCCACCGCCTACCACTGGGATGCGGAACACGCCCTGCAGGCGCTGGGACCTGTGACGCGATGCGTCAACGCAGGGCCGGACTCCATGCACAAGTACGCCTTGGCCATCACCACGCAGCAAGTGCGCGCAGGCTTGGAGGACAAGGAAAATTTCAAATGGGCGCGCAGCCGGCAGCTGGAGGAAGCCATGGCGTACGCCGCCAACCGCGCACGCCTCCAGGGTGCGTGCGCCAAGGCCCACAAGTTCGAGCCGCAGCAGCTCGCGGCGGATGAGCGCGGATTCTGCGACTGCACGGAGCACGTGCTGGACCTGGACACCCTCACCGCCGGCAACACCAAGGCCGGGCTCTATCTCATTGTGCTGGACATCAAGCCCAGCGCCGCCGTGCTGGCCGCCGCCAAGGCGGTGGGCGTGGAGGAAAGCGATTTGACCCTGCACGCGGAATACGCGGTGATGGTTTCCGACCTGCAGCTTGCCTGCCCGCAGGGAGCGGGCATGATACTGGTGAGCGACCGCCTGACCGGGAAGCCGGTGGAGGCGGGGCGCGCGGTGCTGCACTACTCCAGCGGTGAATGGAGGAAGCGCAAGAAACACCAGGCGGAGTGCAGCATTGCCCAGGGTATGGCGCGCCCGCTGTGCAAGGAGGAGCCGGAGGGCCAGGTGCAAACGGATGCCGTGCTGGTCTGCGCCGGGGAGGACTACCTGGTGGAGGATTCCCGCGCCTCCGAATCCCTGGGCTACTTGCGGATTGCACAGGACGACACAACGGAAAGGGAGCATGAGCTCCAGGCCCAGCTCTTCTGCGACAACACGCTCTACCGCCCCGGTGACACCGTGCATGTGCGCGGCGTCATCCGTGTGTGCAGCACCCTCAGCAACACCTCCCTGCCCAAGATGAAGGAGGCTACCATCACCGTCAAGAAACCGTCCGGCGAGGCTTTGAAGAAGGAGACACTGGCGGTGGACGAATTCGGCTGCGTGGCGTACGACTTCACGCTGCCGGAGGGGGAGGAGGATGTGACCGGCCCCTACCGGATCCTGCTGGCGGACGGGAATAAGGTGCTGGTCTCCTGCACGGTCCGCGCGGAGGTGTACCGCCGAGACGCCTTCGAGTTCACCGCCAAGTGCGAGGTGGAGCGCGTGTCCCCCAAAACCGCCAAGCTCTGCATCGCCGCCAGGGACCTCAACGGCGCCCCCCTCTCCAACGCCAAGCTGCATCTCCGGCTGAGCTCGGACATGAAGCTGGATTGCGCGGAGACGGTGGACGCCACGCTGGATGCCAAGGGCTGCCATGAGATGACCGTCAAGCTCTCCCCCAAGGAGGGAGACACCGCCAACAGCCACTCCATAGACGTCACCGGCACCATCACCAACGACCGCGAGGAGGTGCGCCGCTTCTCCTGCTGCGGGAGTTTCCACAACGCGGATTTCTATTGCATGCGTGACGAGGACACACTGCGCTTGTACGATGCCCGCTCCGATGAGAAGAAGCCTCTGGCGCGCGAGCAGAAGGTGCATCTGCTGCTCAAGGGGCGGGATGTAGTGGAGCGCATTGAGCTGCCCAACGGCTTCTCCGCCACGCGCAAGGGAGAGGTGACCGTGTGGGAGGGCGACCTCACCGTGCCCGCCAATGCAGAGTTCTCCACCCCCATGAAGCTCCGCGGGCATGTGAACGCCTACAAGAAAGACGGGAAGCCCCACGAGCTCGAGAAACTGGAGCTCACCATCAGTGGAACGGACCCGGAGGGACACTCCTTTGCAAATACCGCCAGAATCTCGGAATACGAGTTGGCGGAAGAACAGGGGAAGGAGGAGTTCTCCCTGGTTGAAAGCAAGGACTGGCGCAGCTGCAGCTTGAGCTCCGACACGCCCGGCAGCGCCTTCGCCATTGTTGCCAGCGGCGCGAACAGCGTGCGCTCCCTGCTGCTGCCCGTTGAGTGCGGCAAGCACCCCGTGGACCTGAAGCTCACGCCGCAGGAGACCGGAAACCTGAGCGTGCTGGCGGTGATGCCCGTGAAGGACGCCAAGGGGCTCTACACACGGTATGCGTATGATAGCGCCTACCTGGAAATCCCGAACCCGCAGCGCAAGCTGCAGGTGAAACTGGAGCTGCCGCAGGATGCCTGCCGCCCCGGCGCGGAGGTGAAGCTCGGCGGCTCCGTGAGCCTGCCGGACGGCTCACCCGCCACCGCAGCCGTCACCTTCTACGCGGTGGACGAGGGTATACTCTCCGTCTCCGGCGGATACAAACTACCGGACTTGGAGCCCCAGTTCACCATCGGCTCCCAACACCTCTCCTTCTCGAACCACCGCAGCATGTACGAGGACACCGGTTCCGATATGGAATACTTCATGCTGGAGCTGATGGACGGCGTGTGGAACGGCGAGTGCATCAGCCGCAAGGACGACCGCGGTTCCTTCTCCGGCCGCGTGCCCAACCACCACCGCCTCAGGGTCGCCAAGCGCGCCGTGTGCGGTGCCGCGGCCAACGGCGACATGATGGCTATGGAGGAGGCCGCGCCCGCTGCCGCCGTGCCTTGCGTGATGGATGACGTTGACGGATTAGAAGAAGACGACGATGGGGATGCCGCCATGCCCACTCCGGTTGCGCAATGCAGCATGGGGGATGATGAGGAGGACGACGAGGGCGGCGACGACTCGCTCGGGCCGTCCGCCAAGCCGCGCCTGCGCACCAACTTTGTGCCGGTGGCGGTGTGGCAGGCATCCCTGCCCGTGGACGCGCAGGGGCGTTTCGAGACCGAGTGCACGCTGCCGGACACGCTGACCACCTACCGCGTGTTCGCCGTGGCGGTGGACGACAGCGGCAACCGCTTCGGCGGCACGGAGGGCAAGCTGCAGGTGAACCAGCCCGTGATGCTCACCCCCGGCACTCCGTTCTTCATGAGCACGGGGGACAAGCTCGTCCTGCCCCTCACCGTCACCAACAACACGGATGCCGAAGGCACCTGGAAGGTGAAGTTGGATACCACCGCCGACACGCAGGAAATCCGCCTGGCCGCCCACGCCACCGGCACTCTCAAGTTTGAGGTGGAGGCCACGCAGGAGGGCGAGTGCACGCTCAATTGGACCGCCACCGCCAAGAACGGCGCGGATGCCGTGCAGGGCACCTTCCCCGTGCGCTTCCCCGCGCCGCTGCTCAAGGAGGCGCACCACCTGGTGCTGTCCAAGGGCACGGAGACGCTGAAGCCCGCGGCGCTGCTGGCACCGGAGCTGGCCGGGTCCACGCGCGGCGAGATGGAGATTGCGCTTTCCGCCAACCCGCTGCTGCACCTGGCCGGCTGCATGGATTTTGTGCTGGGCTACCCGTACGGCTGCACAGAGCAGACCGCCACCGGGCTGCTGCCCTGGCTGCTGTACGACCGCCTGGCACCCATCTGCCCGCGCATGGCGGAAACCCCGCCCGCCAAGGCGCACGAGCTGGTGGTGAAGAGCATTGAGCGAATCCTCCGCCGCCAGAAGAGGGACGGCGGGCTCGGCTACTGGGACGATGCGCGCGAATCCTGCCTCTGGGCCTCCGCCCACGCCGCCTTCGTGCTGGATATCGCCGCCGCCTGCGGGTACGAGCTGCCCAAGCCCAAGTGGGACGCCCTGCGCGCCTACCTGCGCAAGGAAAGCCAGCACAAGAAGTACAGGGAACGCACGGATGCCACCACGCGTTTCCAGGTAGCCCGCGTGCTGCGCGACGATGCGGGCGTGAAGCGCGCCCTCAAGGAGCTGGTGCGCGAGGACGACAAGACGCAGGAGGACGCCTCCTGGTACGTGAGCATGTGGCATCCGCGCTCCGTGCAGGCGGATCTCCGCCTCATCGCGGATATGGAGAAGGCGCCCGCCAAGCGGCATGAGGCCTTCATCTCCTGGCTGCGCTCGCGCGGGCACGACTACCGCCACACCACCACCTGGGAGAGCGCGTGGACGCTTATCGCCCTTCACGAATATCTGCGCCGCGAGCCCGCCGCCAATGCACCCGCCACCGTCACCACGGCGGACGGCTCGTCCATGACCCTCGGCAACGGCATCACCACCCTCGCGCTCGTCAAGCGCGGCAGCAAGCTCGGTGACTGCACCGCCGCCTACACCTGCACGGATGGCACCGCCTATGCCGTGGTGCGCGCCAAGGCCCAGCCGGACCAGACCGAATACCCCGGCGTGGTGGAGAAGGGATTGCAGGTCACCCGCCTGTACGAGAAGAAGGACGCGGACGGCGTGTGGCGCCCCGCCAGGGACTTCAACGTGGGCGACGTGGTGCGCGTGACGCTCACCTGCGCCAAGCCCGCCAGGGATTTGGAGTACTTTGTGCTGGAGGACTACCTGCCCTCCTGCATGGAGGCGCTCAACCCCGCCATCCCCAGTCAGAGCGCCGGCCTGGAGCGCTGCGACTGGAGCGTCTGGTTCGACCACAAGGAGTACCTGGCGGACCGCGTGCGCGGCTTCTGCACCAAGTGGGGCGGACGTGATCTGCTCAACATGCGCTACTACGCCCGCGTGAAGCGCGCCGGAACCTCCACCGCGCCCCCCGCCCAGGCTCAGCTCATGTATGAACCCCAAATGTACGGCCTCTCACCCAACACCGTGATTCAAAGCAAGTAAATCGCGAAAAGCCGTCTCCGCGCTGCGGGCATAGGCGCGACAAGGGTAACGGTGGTGGTGCGATACGCACGCCCACACCGTATCCACCCCGCACGTGGGCGGGGTTATGTGCCGATACCCGTCTACGCCCTGCGGGCTACGCCGAGGCAGGCGTATCGGGCGTGGTTGGGGGGGGGGTATTAATGGTAACGGATGTGGTGGGATGCGCACGCCGACCGTGTATCCACCCCGCCGTGGGCGGGGTTATGTGCCGAAACGTATCGGGCGTGGTTGCCCCCACGGCTTACGCCGTGGGCTGAAAAATGTGATCGCCGCTGCGCGGCTCAAGCGAGCGCGCCTAGCGGCGCGGGGAGGGGGATAGGCGTGGTTCCGCCGCCGCCCTGCGGGCTTCGGCGTGGTAAGGGTAACGGATGTGGTGGGATACGCACGCCCACACCGTATCCACCCCGCCGTGGGCGGGGTTGCGTGCCGATACCCGTCTACGCCCTGCGGGCTACGCCGAGGCAAGCGTATCGGGCGTGGTTGCCCCCATTTTTGTGTTTCCATTTACGGCAGAAGAGTGTAGAATGCAGACTATGCCCAATGATTGTCCACCAACGCCGGATTTTCTCCACAGGCTCATCATGCGATGGGAAAGCGAAACAGTGGAGTTCAAGAAGACCCAACCGGGAGGGCACGATATATCCGAATATGTTTCCGCGCTTGCCAATGAAGCATATCTTGCCGGACATGAATGCGGATGGTATGTGATAGGCGTGGACGACAAGACGCATCAGGTTGCCGGCACCGGGTACAAATCCAAGGCGGGGGAGTTGGATGCCCTTGTGCGGGACATCATGCAAAAAACAGGCTATGCTGCGGATTGCACCCCCTATGAAATGGACGCGGACGGAGAGAGGGTACTGGTGTTCCGTATTGCGGCGGCTAAACCGGGGATGCCTGTTTATTCCCAAGGGCATGCGTTTGGAAGGATGGGTGAGAACCTTTGCGCGCTGCCAAAGCACAAGGAGGACAAGATACGCTTTGCCGCAGGCCGATACGACTGGAGCGCCCAGATTGCGGAACAAGGCTGCCCGTCCGATTTGGATACCCGCGCCCTCCAGGTGGCCAGGCGTTTGTATATCTCGCGCAAACCTCATTTGGAACAGGAAATCAACAGGTGGTCGGAGATGGATTTCTTGGGGCGGCTCAATTTGTCGCGCAACGGCAAGCTCACGAATGCGGCGCTCCTCTTGCTGGGAAAACGGGAGGCCCTTCACAAAACCGGCTTGAACAACACGGAAATACGCTGGATATTGCGCAACCATCGGGATGATACCGTGGACTACGAGCATCTCCTGCCGCCTTTCCTCATTTCTGCGGATGCCGTGTATTCAAAGATTCGCAACACGATGTACCGGTACATGACCAACGAGGGGATTTTCCCCAAGGAGGTGCAGCGATACGACGAGTACACCCTGCGCGAAGCCATCAACAATGCCGTAGCCCACGCGGATTACATGAAGGACGAAACCATCGATGTGCTGGAGTACGAAAACGACCGCGTCATCATCTGCAATGCCGGCGAATTCCTGCCGGGCTCGCTCGCGAAGGTGCTCTCCTCCACCAAGCCGTGTTCGCAGTACAGGAACGCCTGCCTTGCAGGCGCCATGGTTGAACTGGACCTGATTGACAAGGTGGGCAGCGGCATCAGGACCATGTTCCACAAGCAGATTGAGCGTCTGTTCCCCGTGCCGGAGTACATCATCTCGGAAGGTCACGTGCAGGTCACCATTCAGGGAAAGGTGCTTGACTACGCCTTTGCCTTCAATCTGTTCAAGAAAGAGCTGCAGCCGGAAGAAGTCTCCCTCCTGTATGATGTCTTCATGAAACGCAGGGTGGAAAAGGAAGGCGCGGATTTTCTCCGCTCCAAGGGGCTGATTACGGGCAGGTTCCCCCATATCAGGCTCGCATCCTTCCTGGGAGAGGGTACACGCGATACCGAGCTCGGTCAGAATATCCTCCGAAGGCAGGATATGTCCAAGGAGACCTACATTGCACACATCCGCGATCTTCTGCAAGACGAGCGCCCCCGTAGCAGAGCGGAAATCATCGCCGCCATCCAGCACCATTTCCCTGCCGATTTCATTCGGCACACTATGGAACGCAAAATGTCTCGTATCCTTCACGATATGCTAGAAGCGGGGATTATTTCCAAAGTTGGTAGCACTAATGCTGCCAAATGGTCCATACCTTCGGCAAAGAAGCGGAACAATAGACCGACAATAGACCGACAATAGACCGACAATAGACCGACAATAGACCGACAATAGACCGACAATAGACCGACAATAGACCGACAATAGACCGACAATAGACCG